>JAVJQK010000120.1 GCA_040218145.1 Sandaracinaceae bacterium
GGGCTCGCGGCGGCATCCTGAGGGTCGACGACGTCGTGTTCCGGCGCACCACCGATCACTGAAAGAGGCCAGAGTCACGGAAGGATACACGCATGACAACCGAGCTTGTCAGAAACCTCGGTTCGGGTCTGGATCCCCCGCAACGACCGAAGGCATCCACGCCATCAGGCGTACTGCCGATCTCCCTAGCCGCGCGCATTCCGCGCAGAACCCCAACTCCAGCAGAACCGATGGCTATCGCCGCGAGGATGTTGCGCAGTGTGGTGTCGGCCATCACCCCGGCGATGCTGAACCGCCCGGTGGGGTCGCTCAGTGTGTACGGGCTGTTGTTGGCGAACGCGTAGGCCATCAACGACTCGCCGAGACGCCGCCTCCCCCACGCCGGATCCCTCGACGTGAACCTCCCGACCCCCGGGTCATAGACCCGCGCCCGGACGTAGTAGAGCCCCGTCGACTCCAGCCACATCCCCTGGAACCGCGGCCCGCCCTCGGGCGGCAGCGCCGCCAGCGCCCCGTCCTCGCGGCGCACGTTCCCGAAGCCGTCGTACTCGATGCGCGCGCTGCTGGTCCCGGCCGCGTCGACCACGCCGATCACCGAGCCCATCGCGTCCCGGAGGTAGTAGACGGGCTCGGTCGTCCCCGCGTCGTAGCGCGCCAGCGCGTGCTCGCCGTCGAACACGTAGCCGGTCCGCGCCGCGCCCGCCCCATCGAGCGTGGCGTGCGGCGCGTCGAGGGACTCGGTCAGGGTCGGCGCGTTCGCCCACGACAGCGTGTCGCCCGGAGTCCCGCTCGCGAGCTCGGTGCGCCCTACCCGCCGCCCGTCCGCGTCGAACGCCCACCGCGCGCCGAGGCCCGTCGAGGCGTCCTCGAGCTGCACCACGTGGTCGTCGGCGTCGTAGGTCAGACCGTAGTCACGGCCGCTCCGCTCGATGCGGGTCACCCGCCCGCCACCGTCGTAGCTGAACGTCTGCGTCGGGCTCCCGCCCTGCTCCACCCGCAGCAGCCGCGAGCCGCTGCCGTAGACGTACGTGTCGGTCGCGCCCGCGGTGGTCCGCGAGGTGCGGTTGCCGTCCGCGTCGTAGGTGTAGGTGATCTCCTCCACCAGCACGTCCGACGCGTCGTGGTAGCTCTCCCGCTCCACCCGCAGCGCCGCGTCGTACCCCACCGTCACGTAGCTGCCGTCCTCGCGCGTGATGCGCGTCGGCTCCCCGCTCGGCGCGCGCACGTAGGTGACGGAGGCCAGCACCGCCCCGCTCGAGTCCGCGTGCACGATGCTCGTGACCCGGTCGCGATCGTCGTAGCCGTAGGTGCTGGTGACGCCGTTCGGCAGCGTCATCACCGTCAGCCGGTCGGCCGCGTCGTAGGCGTAGGTCGTGACCCGCCCGAAGGGGTCGGTGACGCTGGAGAGGTTCCCGTTCGGGTCGTAGCTGTAGGCGCTCTCGAAGGTGCGCGCGTCGACCGCCGCGTCGCCGTGCACCGTCACGCTCGTCACCTGGTCGAGCGCGTCGCGGTCATAGGCGATGCCCGCTCCCGACGGCTGGTCGAGCCCCGCGAAGCGGCCCGCCGCGTCGTAGGCGTAGGTGGTCGTCCCGGTCGCGTCGGTGGCGGTGTCGGTCCGGTCGCCCGAGAGATAGGTGCGGCTCTGCGCGGAGCCGTCGCTCCCGGTCCGCCCGGTCACCCGGCCCACCGCGTCACGGGCGAACGTCAGCGTGGTCCCGAACGGCCGGGTCTCCGTCGCCACCCGCTGCGCCGCGTCGAAGGTCCGCGTCAGCGCGCCGCCGAACGGGTAATCGACCCGCGCGATCTCGCCGCCCGGGCCGAAGCTCCAGGTCGTGACCTCGCCCTCCGGGCTCGTCACCTGCGAGAGCCGGTCGACCCAGCCGTCCAGCTCCTGCGGGCGGTGACCATCGCGCGCCTGATCCCGGTATGAGTAGCGGGTCACCGGCGCCCGGGCCCCGTCCACCGCGACGCCGACGTCGCCGCTCTGCACGTCCCAGGTGACGTCGCCGGCCATCACGCGCGTGTGGCCGTAGGTCCAGGCGTTGCCGCCCAGGTCCGTCGCCGTCTGCAGCACGCTCTGCGCGTCGTAGCCGAAACTCCGCGTCCGGCTCAACTCGTCCACCTGCGTCAGCGGGAACTGCGTCGAGGCGTCGAGCGCCGTGCCGCCGAGGTAGCTCGCCGACGTCGACAAAGCGAACTGTCGGAGACCCCGGTTCGGGTCTCGTCCCGCACGTGCGCTTCGGGCTCGACGTCGGCTATCACGCCAGCGTCTACATCCGGGTCGGCTGGGACATCTTCTGAAGAGCGCCCTCGGTGACCGTAAACGCGAGCGCGTTCTCCGGTCACGGGAGGCCTCGTTCAGTCAGTCGCGTCCGACCGCCGCGCGGCCGCCTCGGCGAGCACGTCTTCGAGGTGCGCGCGGCGCGCCGGCTTGACCAGGTGCCGGTCGAAGCCCGCTGACCGCGTCCGCTCGCGCTCGCTGGCGTGCCCCCAGCCGGTCAGCGCCACCATCATGATGCGTCGCCCCCACGGCTGAGCCCGCAGCCGGTGCGCCACCGCGAAGCCGTCGAGGTCGGGCATGCCTAGGTCCAGAAAGACGACGTCGGGGCGCACCTCGGCGGCAACCTCGAGCGCGCTGGCCCCGTCGTAGACGACCCGCACCTCGTGCGACATCCGTCTCATCAGCGTGCCGAGGCCGTCCGCTGCGTCCCGGTTGTCGTCCACGATCAGCACCTTGCAAACGGGCGTCGAGACCTCGGGCGGGGCGGGCGGCGGCGCGGAGCTCGCGTGTGCGCCGTGCGCGACCGGCAAGCGCACGACGAAGGTGGTCCCCCGTCCGGGGCCTTCGCTGCGAGCGGCGATGCTCCCCCCGTGCATCTGGACGATCGAGGCCACGAGTGTCAGGCCGATGCCGAGCCCGGCGCTGCCGGCGGCTCCGGCTGACGACACCTGGAAGAAGGGTTCGAAGATGCGGTCGAGCATCTCCGGCGCGAGCCCGACGCCCGTGTCGGACACCGTGATCTCTGCCTCGCCTCCGTCGCGGCGCGCCTCGAGCGCGATCCGGCCCGGCTCGGGCGTGTACTTCGCGGCGTTGCCGAGCAGGTTCGACAGCACCTGCGTCAGCCGCGTCGCGTCCGCCGACACCACGATCCCCTCCGGCACGTTCGTCTCGAGCGTGTGCCCGGCGCGGTCGATCAGCGGGCGGCTGGCCTCGACCGCGGGGTCGACCGCGTCCATGAGGTCCATCCTCTCGCGTCGAAGCTCCAGCTTTCCGCGGGTGATCCTCGAGACGTCGAGGAGGTCGTCCACCAGCCGCACGAGCTGGGTGGTCTGTCGGTCGATGGTGTCGAGCACCCGCTGGGTCTCCGTCGGAGACTCGAGGGGCATCCTCAGCAGCTCGATCCCGGTCTGGATGGGCGCCAGAGGGTTACGCAGCTCGTGGGCCAGGGTGGCCAGGAAGTCGTCCTTGCGCTCGTTCGCGTCCCGCAGCGCATCCTCCATGCGCATCCGGTCGGTGATGTCGGTGTTGGTGCCGAACCACCGCACGATCCGTCCCAGCTCGTCGCGGATGGGTGACGCGCGCGAGAGGAACCAGTGGTAGGCCCCGTCCGCCGCGCGCAACGGGAAGGTGTCCTCCCACGTCTCGCCCGCTTCGATCGTGGCCTTGAAGCTCTCCACCACGCCGTCGACATGATCCGGGTGGTGGACCGACCTCCAGCCCCAGCCCTTCATCTCCTCGAGGGTGGTGCCCGTGAAGTCGAACCAGCGGCGGTTGAACCAGAACATCGAGCCGGACACGTCGGCCATCCACGCCAGCTGCGAGATGTTGTCGGCCAGCGTCCGAAACCGCTCCTCGCTCTCGCGCAGCAGCCGCTCGGCCCGCTGCCGGGTGCTGATGTCGCGCGCGATCTTCGAGGCCCCGACGATGGCGCCGGAGGCGTCTCGGATGGGCGAGATCGTCAGCGAGAGCGCAAGCCTGCGGCCATCCTTGGCGACGCGGGAGGTCTCGAAGTGCTCGACCCGCTCGCCGCGCCGGATGCGCGCGAGGATCAGGGTCTCTTCGTCGGCGCGCTCGTCGGGGATGAGGAGCCCGATGAACTGCCCGATGGCCTCGTCCGCGGAGTAGCCGAACATCCGCTCGGCGGCGGGGTTCCAGCTCTGGATCACCCCGTCGAGGTCTTTGCCGATGATGGCGTCCGAGGACGAGTCCACGATCGCAGCCAGCAACGCGCGCTCGTCTGCAATCTGCGGTCGTTCCACGGCATGAGACTATAGGAAAGGGAGGATTCGCGCGCCCTGCTCATTCTCGATCATCCTCCCGCGTTCAGACCGACGCGGTGGTCGGCCACCTGCTTCGCGCGCGTGCCGGACGGGTTCGACACCTCGACGCTGCGGCAGGCAATCGACGCGCTCACAGAGGAGGAGGGGTGATCCCGTCGACCACGCGAGAGCGGGAAGTGGCTGGGCTGCGCGCGCCCAGTTCAGTCGAGAACGCTTCGCCATCTGATTTTGCGCGCCCAGTCCGGTCGAGAACGCCTCTCGTTCTGTGCCGGCGCCCAGTTCAATCGAGAGCGCTTGTCGATTGAGCTGGGCCCGCCCCATCCGCGTCGATGCGCCCTACTGCACGGACACGCGGAAGAGCGCGCGCACGAAGCGGCGGGCGGTCCAGGGATCCTCGTCGAGCGCGTCCAGGGCCGCCTCCGCGAGCAGCGCCTCCACGCGGTCGACGAGCAGACGCGCGGCGGGACGGCGGGCCGGGTCCTTGGCGAGCAAGGTCAGCGTCAGCTCCACCAATCCGTCGGGGGCGTCGGGGCGGGCCTCGAGCAGGTCGGGCGGCGGCTCGTCGAGGATGCGGCGCTCGAGGTCCGGCCCGCGGTAGAGCGCCTCGCCCGCGAGCAGCTCGTGCAGGACCACGCCGGCCGAGAAGACGTCCGAGGCCGGGACGGGCGGCTCGAAGCGCAGGACCTCTGGCGCCATGTAGCCGCGCTTGCCCTGCAGGATGGCGCGCGTGTGCGCCGACGTGCTGCCGAGCACGCGGGCGATGCCGAAGTCGGCCAGCCTGGCGATGCCGTCGTAGCCGAGCAGCACGTTCTGCGGGGAGACGTCGCGGTGCAGGATCGGCGTCGGGGCGCCCTCGGCGTCGCGCGCCTCGTGCGCGGCCCGCAGCCCGAGCGCGATGTCCCGGCCGATCTCGAGCGCGACCTCCAGCGGCACCTCCCAGTCGCGGCGCGCGGCCTCGCGCACGAGCTCCAGCACGCTCACGCCCTCGACGAGATCCATGACCAGGAACGGGCCCTCGTCGTCCTCGCCCGCGTCGTGCACGCGGACCACGTTGGGGTGGTAGAGGAGCGCGCTGAGCCGGGCCTCTTCCAGGAAGGCGCGGCGGGCCTCGGGCAGCGCGCGCAGCTCGGGGCGGAGCCGCTTGATGGCGTAGGTCCGCTCGAAGCGCCCCTCCCGACGCGCGCCGACCGTGACCTCGCCCATGCCGCCCTCCCCGAGGGGTCTGAGCACACGCAAGGCGCGTGGCCCCTGACGGACGATCGTGTCGTCAGAGAACTCCTCGCTCATGGCCCGCTCACGGCACAGCGCACGGCAGCGCGCCTCCGGACACGGCCACCTGGTCCACCCACACGAGCGCGTTCTCGCCCGCGCCGGCCGACGCGATGCCGATGCGCGTGTGGGATCCCTCGCCGAGCGCGGCCGCCAGCGACGCGGAGACGGGCATGGTCGCCTCGACGCCGTCGACGTGGACCCGCGCCTCGCCCTCGGTCACCGAGAGCGACGCGCACACCCAGCGCCCGGCGGGCGCTTCGCCCACGTCGGCGCTCGCCGCTTCGCTGGCGACCTGGAGGCGTCCGGCGTCGATCTGGAGCGCGACCCGGGGCGCGTCGAGATCGCGCGTCGCGTCGCCGGCCACGATCGCCAGGAGATCGCTCTTCGCCTCGATCTGCTCGGCCCCCGCGGACGGGAGCCAGAGCCACGCGCGGAGATGCGGGCCTCCTTCGCTCACCACGTACCCGGCGTTGCGCGACGCGCTCGAGAAGACCGACGCGCGCAGGAGCGCGACGCCGCAGGGGCTGGCCGCGGGCGGCGCGAGCGCGGAGCCGGACTCGACCCGCTCGACGCGACCGGTCGGCGAGGTCTCGCACGGGATCCCGCCCGGGCAGCGCGGGAGCGAGAGCGGCGCCTCGAAGTCGAGCGTGGAGAGATCGCCCTCGGGGCACGGGACGGCAGGCGGCCCCCCGTCGGGAATGGCACCGTCGAGAGGGAGCCCGCCATCGGCCGCGCCTGCGTCCATGAGCGGCCGGGTCTGCAGGCACGGGCCCATCGACGGCGCGGTCTCTGGATCGCGCGTCGGCTCCACGCAGGCGGAGGCGCACGCTCCGTCCGCGCAGGTCTGCCGCTCCTGGCAGCGCACGTCGCGGCAGCTGTCCGTGAAGCGCAAGCGCACGTAGCGCGTCTGGCCCCGGAAGAACTGCGCGTGCGCCCGCTGCACGCCGAGCGAGGCGCCGCCCGCGTCGAAGACCTCGGCCGTGACGAGGAAGCGATCCGAGTCGGCGCGCGCGGGGACGATGACCACGCGAAAGGGCCACTCGTGTTCCGGCGTCTCCCCGCGCTCCGCGATGCGTCGCGTCAGCTCGCCCCCGGGGCTCACCACCTCGACGGCCACGCGCGCGCTCTCGGCCTCGATGGCGGGATCGGCGACGAGCTGCACGACGACCTGGGTCGGCGGGGTGCTGCAGGCGGCCAGCACGAGGGCCGCGGCGGTGACCGTCCCCGTGCAGAATCGCATGCGGAGAGGCTACCATCGGGCGGATCGCGAACGCCATGAACGACGTCGGCTGGAATCGATCGCTGCATGGCGGTGATCTCGACGACGCGCGTCGACGCGCGGAGGGAGATCCCGCCCGCCTCGCCGCGCTGGCGGCCGCGGCGCGCCTCTACGGAGCGCGCTCCGAGGCCTGGCCCGAGGGCGGCGACGATCCGCAGTCGGCGGTGCTGCGCGCGCACGCTCACCTCGCGAGCCTGGGCGCGATCACGCCGCCACAGGCGAGTCCGGGAGAGGGCTGGGCGGCTTGCGCGCGCGCCATCACCGCCTTCGCGCGCGGCGACGATCCCGGGCCGGAGCCGCCGCTGGACGCGCACGACCCCGCGCTGCGCGTGGAGCAGATGATCGTGCGCGGCCTGCGCGCGCTCTCGGACGGGGCGCTCGACGTGGCCACCCAGCACGCGCGCCGGGCCTCGCGCGCGGCCTACGCGGAGAGCCTGCGCGGGCTCGAGTACCTGGCCTACTGGCTGCTGGGGCGGACGCGGCGCGAGACGCGGAACCTGCACGCGGCGACCCGCATCTTCGGCGCGCTCGCCCGGGCCGCGCCCCGGCCGTGGTGGCCGCTCGTGGACTGGGAGCTGGTGCTGGCCGGAGGGGACGCGCAGGCGGCGCAGCGCCCTTTGACCGCTCCCGCCTCGACCTGGCTGGACGCGGTGGCCCACGCGCAGGCCGAGCGATGGGACAAGGCGCACGCCGCGCTCGACGCGCTCCGACGCCACCCCCTCCCCGCGCGCTTCGCGGCGGAGCGCGACCTCCTCTCGGACGGCCTGACGGGGGTCTCCGCGCTCGACGCGCGAGCACGTGTCTCCGGCGCACGGGTCGCGGGGGCTCTCTTCGAGAGCGCCGAGCGGGTCGGGCTGACGCCCGCGGTGTGGAGCGTCGCCCCGAACGCGCAGCCGACCTTGCGATGGTGCGTCGGCATCAGCGGCGACGCGCCTCGGCTCCTCTTCGGCGAAGGCGAGCGCATCCAGGGGCTGGCCGCGTGCCTGGCCGAGGCGGGGCACGCGGGGCTCGGGCACGACGAGGTGTTCCGCGCCGTCTACGGCTTCGACTACGACGCGGCACTGCACGAGGGGCTCTTCCGCGTCCTCCTCCACCGCACCCGCGCCGCGCTCGCGGGGGCAGGAGATGTCGTGCGCGAGGAGGCCACCCTGGTGCTCCGGCCCGAGCGCGCGATGGTCCTGCCCGAGCCCCGGAGCGCGCCGCCCTTCGGTGACCGGCTCCTGCGCGCCATCGCCGCCAAGCCGGGGGTCTCCGCGAAAGAGCTCGCCGAGCAGGTCGGCGACCGCGTGCGCACGGTGCAACGCGCACTGCGCCTGCTCCTGGACTCGGGGACCTGCCGGAGCGAGAAGCGCGGCCGGCAGACGGTCTACACGGTGGAGGACACGACCTTCAGCGAGCCGACGCACTTCAGGGAGCGCGGCGGTGCCTGAGCTGAGCTGGGCCGGGGGCTCGCTCCACGTCGTGCGCGAGCTGGCGCGCGGCGGGATGGGCAGCGTGCAGCTGGCCCTGCGAGAGCAAGCTGGCTTCCGGCGCGCGTTCGCGGTCAAGCGCCTGCATCCGTCTCTCCGCGCCGACACGGAGGCGCTGCGGAGGTTCGTCGACGAGGCCACCCTCGCGGCGGAGCTCCGCCACCCCAACGTGGTCAGCGTGCTCGACGTGGGCACGGACGCGGAGGGGCCCTTCATCGTGATGGAGCTCGTGGTCGGCCTCTCGCTCCGGGAGCTGGCCGCGGTCGCGATCCCGCCGCAGATCGCGCTGCGGATCCTGACCGGCGTGGCCGAGGCCCTCCGCGCCGCGCACGCGCACGACATGGCGCACCGCGACGTCAGCCCGGGCAACGTGCTCGTGGGCTTCGACGGCTCGGTCCGCCTCATCGACTTCGGGCTCGCGCGGGTGGTCCAGGACGAGCGCACGCGGGAGCTGCTGCGCGGGACGGTCGGCTACATGTCGCCGGAGCAGCTGCGCTTCGAGTCGGCCGACACCCGGACCGACCTCTTCTCGCTCGGCGTGCTCGGCTACGAGTGTCTGAGCGGCGCGCGCCTCTACGGCGACGAGGACGCGCGGGTGGCGGCGCGCCGGATCCTGAGCGAGCCCCCGCCCGATCTGCGCGCGGTCCGCCCCGAGCTGAGCGACGATCTCGCGCGGCTCGTGTCGGGCCTGCTCGAAAAGCGGCCCGAGGACCGGCCGATGGACGCCGACGCCGCGTGCGAGGCGCTCCGGCGCGCGACCTACGAGCGCGTGCTCGACGAGGGCGTGCGGGACGTCTCGGCGTGGATGGGTGAGACCTTCCCGGGCGCGCTCCAGGCCCAGCAGGACGTCTTGACGGCGTCGTGGCACGGGCTGCGCGATACCCCCGCCCCGAAGCCCGCGGAGAAGCGCCGACGCCGCAGCAAGGCCGGGCTTTTCATGACCATCGCCGCGCTCCTCGGCGTCGCGACCGTGGCCGCGCTCGCCCTCCCCCATCGCGCCGCGGCGCCCGTGCATGCCCGGAAGGCGCCGCTCGCGCCCAAGCTCGAGGCGCCAGTCGTGGAGGCCCCACCGCCCGCACCCCCGACCGAGACCGCAGACGCGCCGGAGCCGCCCGAGCCGCGCTCGACGCGTCGAGTCCGGCGCCGACGAGGCCGCGCGGCCTCGCCCGATCGAGGGACCAAGCAGCCCGAGCGTCGCCTCTGGCGCTGGTGATCAGCGGAGCAGGACCGAGCGCGCGTCGCCGCGGCTCGCGATCCCGCTCGCCGAGCCGATCGTCGCGTCGATGCCGTAGCCCGCGAGCACCGCGTTGTAGAGGTCGGCCGCGTGCAGGTTCAGGTCCACGTGGCTCCCGGCGCGGAAGCGATCGACCCCGCCGACGACGGCGTGGAACGCCTCGCGGTGATCGTGATTCCAGCCGTACTCGGTGCCGATGACGACCGTCGTGTTGTCGAGCACGGTGCGCCCGTCGTCCTCGAGGTAGTCGGCGTCGTCGAGACGCTCGAGGAAGTAGGCGAGGTTCGTCATCGCCCAGTGCTGGTAGAGCCGCGCGTTGCGGCGGTCGTTGGCGTGGAAGTACGCGTCGTGCTGCGAGGTGCCCGGGAAGGTCGTGCTGTCCCCCATCGCCGAGTAGGTCCCCTCGAGGTTCATGTGCCCGCCCGCGGACTCGAACATGAGGTTGCCGAAGCGCAGCAGATCGCAGCGGAGCGCCATCGCCCAGAGATCCGCGTGGAGCCGGAAGACCGCCTCCGCGTCCTGCCAGCGCAGCTGCGGCGCGCCGTCGCCCGTGCCGTAGGTGAACTCGTCGTAGTCCCAGGTGCGCCCGCCGAAGGAGAGCTCCGGATCACTAGGCCGAGAGGGGAAGCTGCACGCGCCCGCCCCGGTCGTGCCGTCGCCCATGTCGATGACCGCCTCGGCCGGCGCGAGCTGGCTCTCGATCTCGCGGATGGACGAGAGGTGCTGCTCCATCTTCAGCTTGGAGCGGTGCCCGAGGGGCGAGGCGTCGCTGCGGAGGTGGCGGTACTGCCCCATCACCGTGTCCAGGATGCTGCGGCGCATGCGGCGCTCACGGTTCACCGCCGGGTCGGGCGGCGCGCCCGGCTCGCTCGGCGGGGTCGCGCTGCCGAAGACCTGGTCGAAGACCGCGCTCGGGCGCTTGATGGGCGGGCGCGCCGAGCCGTCGGCGCCGTAGACGCGGAGCGCCTGGGCCGCGCACGCGCCGCGCCGCCACCAGAGGCCCGAGGCGAGCGTGGCCCCGGCCGGATCCAGCTCGCGGCGGACCCACTGGTCGAGCGACGGGCCGCCGGCCACGTTCACGTCCCGCGGCCGCTCGCCCACGAAGACCGAGGCGCTGGTCTCGCAGTGCGCCCCGCCCGCCCCCTTCGCGTTCTCCACGCTGAAGGTCGCCATCTTGGACGAGAAGGGTCGCAGCGGCTGGAGCGGGCCGTCGAAGTCGCGCTGCCAGTCCGGGTCGAGCCCGAGCCCGAAGAAGAGCGTGACGAGCCGGTTGGGCGGCGGCGAGTCGCTGAAGGCGCGGCCGAGGGTCAGCTCCTCCAGGAACGGCAGCGCGATGGCCACCGTGCCGGCGCCTTTGAGGATGGTGCGTCGGGTCGAGCGCTTCATTCGGCTGCCTCCGGGACTGCGTAGGTACGGAACACGTCATGACGCACGATGGCGTCGACGAGGCTGCGGTAGTCGCCGCCGCCGGCGACGAGCTCGAGGGCGAGGTCGCGGGCCGCCGCGCGCTGGCGGTCGCCGAGCTGCGTGCCCATCGCGTGCTCGACGTGCCGCCGCGCGAAGCACATCTGCACCTCGGGGTTCGCGGCGAGGGCGTGGGCGTACTCGTCGAGGTCCGCGTAGGCCTCGTTGAGCCCGCTCGTCGTGTACTGGCCGGGGATCCAGCCGTCGGTGCGCATCACGTTGCCGTGGTCGTCTTCGGTGCGGAAGCCGCCGCGGTAGTCCAGCTGCTCGAAGCCGTAGGCCAGCGGATCGAAGGTGGCGTGACAGGTCGCGCACTCCTCCCGCTCGAGCCGCGTCTCCGCGATCAGCCGGTCCGACGCGTCCTCGGGCAGCTCCTCGAGGAAGCCATCGATGATCGTCTGGAGATCGGCCGGCGGGCTCGGGGCGTCGCGGCAGAACATCTGGTCGAGCAGGAAGAGCCCGCGCGCCACGATCTCGCCGCCGTCGGCGTTGGTCATGCCCGCGACGATGCCCGGCTGCGTGAGCAGACCGACGCGCCCCTCGAGCTCGCTCGTGTCGTAGAACTGGACCCCGTCACCCAGCGAGCCGAGGGCCCAGCGCTCCGCGAGCGCGGGCGTCAGCGCCGCCTCCTGGCTGGTCAGCAGCGAGAGCAGCGGCGCGTCGCTCTCCCAGATGTGGCGCTGGTAGAAGGCGACCGTGGCCTCGATGAGCTCGGGCTTGAGCCCGTCGCCGTTGGGCAGGGTCGCGAGCCGCGCCCAGTCGTAGATGAAGCGCGCGGTGCTGCGTCGGGCGCGGGGGTCTTCGAGCATGCGCGCCGCCTGGGCGGCGACCCCGTCGGGCGCGTCCAGCTCGCCGTCACGCGCCGCGCGGAGCAGCTCCTCGTCCGGAGCCGAGAGCCAGAGGAAGTAGGACAGCCGGCTCGCCATCGCGTGGCCGCGGACCACCCGCTCGTCGGCGTTCTCGTCGAGGTAGAGGTAGAGGAACTGCGGCGACTGGAGCATCCCCTCGACCACCGCGCGCGCGGCCTCCTCGAACGACGCGCCCTCGGCGCGGATGGCCGCGAAGAGCGCCACGAAGTCGTCTCGCTCGCTCGCCGTGACGGGGCGCCGGAAGATCTGCGCCCCCGCCGCGTCGACGAAGCCCGCCTCACAGCCCGCGTCGCGGCAGCTCGCGTGCGCGTCGACGAACGCGCCGAAGTCCATCTCCTCCGTGATGAAGGTGGCCAGCTCGCTGAACGCCCGGACGTGATCCGGGAGCGTGGCCTGCCCCTGCCCCGTGTTGACGAAGCCGCCCACCGGGAGGTCGTCGGGCAGCCCCGCCGCCTCCGCCGCGGGCACCGTCACCCCGAGCGCGTCCTCCACGGTGTTGAGGTACTCCTCGCGGGTCAGGCGGCGCGCGAGCGGCGAGACGGGCTCGAAGGGGAGCACCTCGACCTCGCGCGTGCCCTGCCCGGGGCGGAGCGGCTGCGCGTCGTCGAGCTGCCCCGTGCAGCCGGTCAGCAGCGCGATGGCGAGCAGCGCCCTCATCGGACTCTCCGGCGCATCAGGGGGACGAGCGCCAGGAGGAGGAAGGCGAGCGGGAGCGGCGTCCGGGAGGGCGAGATGGCGCAGCCTCCCATCAGCTCCGCGCGGCCGCCGCCGTCGACTCGCCCGGCGCCCGCGTCGGCCCCGGGCCTCGACGCGTCCTCCATTCCGAGCACACCCGCGTCGGTCTCCGGGATCCCCGCGTCGTCCCCGCTGGCCACGCCCGCGTCCTCTTCGGCGGCGACCCCCGCGTCCTCCTCGACCGGCGGCGCGCTGAAGAGCGTCTCGCCGAGCCCCTCGCCGTCGCTGCGGCTGCCGCGGGCGCGGTCGTAGAAGAGGATCCGGTCGATGCGGAACATCTGCGAGCGGCCCTGGACGACCAGCGTGTAGTCGCCCGCCGGCAGCTCCCAGTCCGCGTCGTGCTTGCCCCCGGCGATGTCCAGCGAGCGGTCCCCCGTCCACGCCCAGCGGCGATCCGCGCCGCCGTAGAGCTTGATGGGCTGCCCCTCGGTGCGGCTCGGCTGCGCGGCGAAGGGCACGTAGGCCCCGCTCGCGTCCTCCACGTGCACGAAGGCGTCGTTCGAGATGTCGGTGCGGATGCACTGGTTCGAGCCCGGGCAGCTGTTGCCGTCCGGGATCGACAGGCTCGAGCAGGTCCGGTCGTGCTCGTCGCAGCGGTTGTCGGCCCCGTGCGGCGCGCCCATCACGCAGTGCAGCGTCTTGGCGGCGCGCAGGTGCAGCCGGTAGGTGCCGCCGGTGTGGACCCGGAAGGTGTAGCGGAGGGGGCTGCCCGCGGGGCCGTTGCAGATCCCGTTACCGGTGAACGCGTAGTGCGTCCCGCTCGCGTCGGCGATGTCGGTGCGCGTCTCCCACTCGTGCCCCGAGGGGATCGGCACCGACTCCATCTCCATGACGACGTAGCCGTCCTGCTCCTCGAACTGCTGGGCCGAGGCGAGCGTCGGGAGGAGGACGACGAGCGCCGGGAGGAGCGAGAGGGTCGGGTGGGTTCGCATGAGAACCAGCCTGACCGCCGGGCTCCCGCCCGTCCGTTACGCCAGTGTCGTCAATCGGGGGGGCGCGTCATCGGCGCACCCGATGCACCACCTGCTCGCGAAGGCCCAGCCGGGTCTCCGGGAAACGCAGCCGCCGCACGATGGGCTCGACGCAGCCCTGGCTCTCGCTCGGCGACACCGCCACCGTGCCGATCTCCCCGTCGCCGTCCACCACCATCGAGATGCGCAGGCTCGCCGCCTCGCCTTCGAGACAGCGACGCAGCGCACGATCGGAGCCGTCGAACACCCGCTCGGTGATCCCCGCGTCGATGCGCTCGGGGCGGTCGTCGGAGCGCGCGGGCGCACGGGCCGCCTGTCTGTCGACGGTTCGCGCGCGGCGCTCGGCCCGCTGCGCCTCACGCTCCGCCGCCGCGGCCGCCTGCGAAGCGGTGGCCTCGTCCGCCGCGACCGCACGCGCGATCGCGCCCTCGAGCGCGTCGGGGGTGAACGGGTCGCCAGCCAGGTGCGCGAGCAGCGCGTCGCCCCGGCGCGCGTCGAGCCGTCGGAGGGCGAGCGCGCCCGCGACGACCGCCTGGGCCAGCTGGGCGTCGGCCGAGGCGTGATAGAGGCGCACGAAGCGATCGATCTCGGGGGCCGCCTCGGTCGCGCCCATGTCGGCGAGCGCGGTCAGCATCGCCGTGAGCTCCGCGTTCGGGGTGGAGGGATCGGCGAGGTGACGCAAGAGAAGTGGCACCACGGCGCGCAGCGACATCGACGCCGCCGCGCGCGCCAGCGGGCCGACCGGGGGGCTCGAGCGCCCGGCCAGGAAGGAGCCGTGATGGCTCAGGGCCGCCCGGACGTGCGCCGGCCCGGTGGTGCGCGTGGCGAGCGCCTCACACGCCGCCTGCCGCGCGGGCTCGGGCGAGGCGCGGTTCGCGCAGAGCTCCACCAGATGCCCGGTCACCTCGGCCTCGCTGAACCCTCCGAGGAGTCGCGCCGCCAGCCCGCGGCCTCCGCCGAGCCGGTTGTCGTCCAGGCGCGCCGCCTCCAGCAGCTGCTCGACCAGGGGCGGTCGGGCCTCCTCGGTGGGCTCGCCGCTCGCGGGCGGGGCTCTCAGCGCCGCAGCGACCGTCGCCCCTCCCAGCTCGACCTCGCGCAGGACGCGCCCGTCCGCGGCGGCGAGCAGGCTCCCGCGTCCCTGCGCGTCGACGATCCAGAGGCCGCCCTCCACGGGCTCCGCGCCCACCACGTCGCGCGGCAGCACGCGCACCCAGCGCGCCTCGTCGCGATCGCTCTCGAGCGCGAAGATCTGACGGTAGAACAGGAAGTAGAGCACTCCGTCCCTCGCCGTCACCGGCTCGCCCGGCACGGGCGTCCAGACGAGGCGGACGCGGTTCGCGGCGCCGTCCGGCGCGGCCACGGGCGTGTATCCATCGGCGAGGAAGGGAGGCTGCCCGGGGAGCGGCCGCGCCTGGGGCTGCCAGCCCACGATCTCGCGCTCGTCCTCCAGCTCGGGCCCCACCAGCACCACGTCGTGCTGGCCGATCATCGTGCGTCCGCCCGCGGTCCACGCGCGGCCCACGACCCGGTCGGAGAAGCGCAGGCGCGCGCGCTCCACGCCGTCCTCGGCCTGGAGGAACGACACGCGCTGGGTCGCCCACGGCACGATGACCAGGTCTTCGGCCACGGCCGCCACGCCGATCGGCATCTGCAGCTCGTGGCTCCAGCGCGCCCCGCCTGCGTCGGCGAGCACGAGCCGTCCGCGCGGGCTGGTCTCGGGCCCCTCCGCGATGGAGATCACCACCCGCTCACCGTCGGACTCGGCCCCCAGCAGCCGTCCCGCGCCTGCGTCGAACACACGCTCCCCATCCGAGAGGCGGCGGCCCACGATGGTCCCGCCCTCGGTCGCGACCACGTGCTCGCCCGCGAGGATCGGGCTCGTCTGTACGTCGGCCTCGACCGCCCAGCGCTCCACGCCGTCCTCGAGAGAGACCGCGCGCAGGCCGGTGGCCGTGGTCAGCACGACGAGCGGGGCCCCGGGCGCGGGGCTCTCCACCTCGGCCAGCGCGCGGAGCGCCAGGGTGATCTCGGGCTCGGCCCGCTCCCGGAACTGTGGCTCGAAGGCCTGCGCCCCGCAGCCGAGCAGGCCGACGCACGTGAGGGGGAGCAGCCCGCGAGCGACCCACCGGCTCATCGACCGGCTCATCGGGCACCCCCTTCCGCGTCGATCGCCGCCTGGGCCTCGAGCTCCTCGACGCGCACGCGGGCCGGGTCGGACTCGGGCAGCTCGCCGACCCTCCGCAACAGCTCGGTGCGCGCGTGGTCCCCGAGGGCCGCGAACCGCTCGACGACCTCCACCCGGGAGCGCGCCGGCAGGTCCTCTCTCGTCAGCCAGAGCGCGACGGCCCCGCCGAGCGTGTCCTCGTCGCCGGCCTCGAGCCGCCCGAGGAGCCGCCGCAGCTCCGCGCGGCTCGCGCGGCGACCGAGCAACGCGGCCGCCTCGGCCTGCCCGCGGCGCGCGAGCAGGAGCAGCTCGTCGAGCGCGCCCTGCGGACCCAGCTCGTCGAGGGCCGCCACCGCCGCCGCGCGCACGGCGGCGTTGTCGTCGTCGAGCATGCCCACCACGACCGCGCGCGCTCTCGGCGCTCGGGTCCGCACCAGGCCGCGCAGCGCGGCCGCCCGCACGGACGCGTTCCGATGGCGGCAGAGCGTGTAGAGCGCGGCGTGAGCGCGCGGGCCACCGATGCGCACGAGGGCGCCGACCGCGCTCATCAGCTCGGCGGCCGGGAGCCCGTCTTCGATGCGCGCAACCAGGACCGGGACCGCCCGCGCGTCTCCCGTCGCCCCGAGGGCCGCGATGCCGGCGCGGACGCTCTCCGCGTCCGGGGCGCGCAGCTGGGCCTCCGCGTCCGAGACCGCGTCTGCCTGGGCCGTGGCCGGGATGAGGACGAGCAGGAGCGCGATCCAGCCCCTGCGTGGCCCCGACCGGAGGGTCTCATCGAGGATCATCATGTCATCTCCAAGAACACCCTCACCGCACGATCATGGTGCCGGAGGAACCGTCGGCTCGCGTGAGGGTTCCCCTGGCACCGCTCGCAGACGCCCTTCGGGAGCACGGGTCATCGGACCGGGACCGTCTCGTCGATGAAGCATTGACCCGCGCCCGGTCCCGGATGTACTGACACTGACGTCAGTGACAGCGCCCAGCCGCGCTGGGGGCCACCGGAGGGGAAGCGTGGACAAGCCGATCGTCATCGGAATGGACGTGGGCTCGACGACCGTGAAGGCGTGCGTCGTGGACCCGGAGTCCAAAGAGATCCTCTGGCACGACTACGAGCGCCACCACACGAAGCAGCCCGAGAAGGTGCTCGAGTTCCTGGTGCGCATCGGCCAGGCGTTCCCGGAGGTCGCGCGCGAGGACGTGCGCGTCTTCATCACGGGCTCGGGCGGCGGGCCGCTCGCGGTGCCGACCGGGGCGAAGTTCGTCCAGGAGGTCAACGCGGTCACGCTCGCGGTGGAGACGCTCCACCCCGACGCGGGCAGCGTGGTCGAGCTGGGCGGCCAGGACGCCAAGATCATCATCTTCAAGGAGGGGGAGAACGGCGACAAGACCGCCACCTGCTCCATGAACGACAAGTGCGCGTCCGGGACGGGCGCCACCATCGACAAGTGCATGATCAAGGTGGGCATGCCGCCGGCCGAGACGGTCAAGCTGCACTTCGACGAGTCGAAGCTGCACCACGTCGCGGCCAAGTGCGGCGTCTTCGCCGAGACCGACATCGTCAACCTGGTCAAGACGGGCATCCCGTCCACCGAGATCCTCTGCTCGCTCGCCGACGCGATCGTGATGCAGAACCTCTCGGTCCTGACCCGCGGCAACACGCTCAAGCCGAAGGTGCTGCTCCTCGGTGGGCCCAACACGTACCTGCCGTTCCTGCAGGAGTGCTGGCGCAAGCGCATCCCGGAGATCTGGGAGGAGCGCGGCTTCGACTACCCGAAGGACGTGCCGCTCGACGAACTGATCCCGGTGCCGAAGAACGCGGAGCTCTACGCGGCGTACGGCGCGGTGATGTACGGGCTGCACGAGGCGGCCGACGTGGGCCGCTACCTCGGGCTGCAGGGCCTCGAGCGCTACATCACCGAGGGCCGCAAGGAGCGCCTGGGCGAGAGCGCGGGCCCGCCGCTGGCCACCGACAAGAGCGAGCTGGACGGCTTCATCGAGGCCTACCGGATCCCGAAGTTCCACCCCGTCTCCTTCGAGGCGGGGCAGACCGTGCGCGCGATCGTGGGCCTCGACGGCGGCTCGACGTCGAGCAAGGCGGTCCTCCTGAGCGAGGACGGCGAGATCCTCCGCAAGGCGTACACGCTGTCCAAGGGCAACCCGATCCAGGACACCAAGGATCTCCTGCGCGAGCTGCGCGACGGGGTCCGGGCGGACGGCGCGGAGCTCGAGGTGGTCGGCTTCGGCGCGACCGGCTACGCGGCCGACGTGCTCGAAGAGACGGTCATGGCCGACGTGAACATCGTCGAGACCGTCGCCCACATGATGAGCGCCACGCACTTCTTCGGCGACATCGACGTCATCTGCGACATCGGCGGCCAGGACATCAAGGTCCTGTTCATGGAGAACGGGGACATCAAGTCGTTCAAGCTGAGCAACCAGTGCTCGGCCGGCAACGGCATGCTGCTCCAGGCGATGGCCGACCAGTTCGGCCTGCCCGTCACGAAGTACGCCGAGACCGCCTTCGAGGCGGAGCTCGCGCCGAAGTTCAGCTACGGCTGCGCGGTCTTCCTCGACACCGACCGGGTCAACTTCCAGAAGGAGGGCTTCTCCAAGGAGGAGCTGCTCGCCGGGCTGGCCCAGGTGCTGCCCAAGAACGTCTGGCAGTACGTCGTCGGCGTGCCGCGCCTGGCCGCGCTGGGCCGTAAGTTCGTCTTGCAGGGCGGCACCCAGTACAACATGGCCGCCGTCAAGGCGCAGGTCGACTACATCAAGGAGCGCGTGCCGGGCGCCGAGGTCTACGTGCACCCGCACAGCGGCGAGGCCGGCGCGATCGGCGCGGCCATGGAGACCCTCCGGGTCATCAAGCGCAAGGGCAAGAGCCGCTTCGTCGGCCTCGACGCGGCGATCGACCTCGAATACACGACCAAGAACGACGAAGAGACGGTCTGCCACTTCTGCCCGAACGAGTGCAGCCGGACCTTCATCGACGCCACGCGCCCCGACGGCTCGACCGCCCGCTACATCAGCGGCTTCTCCTGCGAGAAGGGCACCGTCGAGTCGAAGGAGGCGATGCTCGACCTCGTCCGCGAGCGCAAGGCGATCATGAAGGAGTTCCCGAACCTCGTGACCTACGAGGCGCTGAAGGCCTTCCAGAAGCGCAAGGACCTCGACGAGATGCCCGCCGCGGGCACGCCGATCGACGACCTCGAGGTCAAGCAGACCTTCTGGGGACAGATCCAGCGCACCAAGATCGAGCGCCCCTTCGAGCGCGCGTCGGAGGAGGTCTACGCCAAGCGCCGCCGCTGGCGCCTCGGCATGCCGCGCGTCCTGAACATGTACTCCACCGGGCCCTTCTGGATGGCGTACTTCCAGGGCCTCGGGGTCGACCCGCGCAACATCGTCTGGAGCGACGAGTCCGGCGAGGAGATGTTCGCCGAGGGCGGCAAGTACGGCTCGGTCGACCCCTGCTACCCGTCGAAGGTCGCGCAGGCGCACTTCCACAACCTCTTCTTCAAGCACCACGAAGAGAAGCCGCTCGACGCCATCTTCTTCCCGATCCTCACCCACGTGCCGTGCTTCATCGAGCACGCGGTGGACCACACGTCTTGCCCCATCGTGGCCGGCACCCCGGACGTGATGAAGGCGGCGTTCACGAAGGAGCAGGACTTCTTCGCCACCCGCGGGATCCGCTACTACGACCCCTCGATCTCCTTCGTCGAGAAGGTCCGCATGAAGCAGGTCCTCTTCGAGACCTTCAAGGACGCGCTGGACCTGACCGAGGACGAGAGCAACTGGGCCCTCGACCAGGCCACGGCGGCGCTCGAGCGCTTCGACCAGGACGTGCAGGCCAAGGGCAAGGCGATCCTCGATCAGGTCGAGTACGAGAACCGCGTCGCCATCCTGATGATCGGCCGGCCCTACCACCTCGACCCGGGCCTGCACCACGGCATCCCGGACGAGTTCCAGGTGCTCGGCTACCCCATCTTGAGCATCCGCTCGATCCCCAAGGACCGCGAGTGGCTGCAGCGCTTCTTCCAGGAGGACCTCGACAAGGGCCTCATCCAGTCGCCGCTCGACATCAACGACGTGTGGCCGGAGAACTACTCGGCCAACAGCGCGATGAAGGTGTGGGCGACGAAGTTCGCGGCCCGTCACCCGAACGTCGTCTTGCTCGACGTCTCGAGCTTCAAGTGCGGCCATGACGCGCCGACGTTCGGGATCATCGACCGCATCGTCGAGAAGTCCGCGGTGCCCTACTCGGCCCTGCACGACCTCGACGCCAACAAGCCCGGCGGCTCCATCAAGATCCGGGTCAAGACCTACGCGCACTCGCTGAAGCTCCACGAGGAGCGGCTCGAGGACATCGCGAAGAAGAAGGACGAGCTGAGCCGGCGCATCGACGAGAAGCGCCTCGAGCTGTTGCGCATGAAGCAGGAGCAGCTCGCGACCCATCGGCGCCGCGACCCGGCGCTCGAGGCGCAGATCGACGAAGTGAGCGAGCGGCTCGCGTCCTACGTGCGCGACGCCGACCCCGACAAGGACGCGCGCGAGAAGGCCCAGAAGGGCCTGATCAAGCTCGGAAAGAAAACTGCGGACGGCGGTCTCGTCCGCGTCTGAATGATGCATCGCCCGTAGCCCAACCCCTGACCGGAGCCCATGGCATGGAAGAGCTAGACATCGAGCAAGAGCTCGCGAAGTTCGAGGCCGAGCAGCGCGCCGCACTCGGCCTCGCCGCCGAGTCGAAGGAGCAGTGGACCGACGAGATGGTCGATCCCTTCTTCAGCGCGAAGCAGAAGGCGCACACCGAGATCCTCGTCGGCGGCCTCACCATGGCCCACGACTACCTCGTCGAGGGCGGCCTGACGGGCCTCGGGTACACCGTGCGCTCGCTCGAGTGCCCGGACACCAAGGCGCTCCGCTTCGGCAAGGAGTTCGGCAACCGCGGCCAGTGCAACCCGACCTACTTCACGGTCGGAAACCTCGTCAAGGAGCTGTGCCGTCTCCGCGACGAGGAGGGCATGACGGCCGAGTACGTCATCGAGCACTACGTCTTCCTGACGGCGGGCGCGTGCGGCCCGTGCCGCTTCGGCATGTACGTCACCGAGTACCGCAAGGCGCTCCGGGACGCGGGCTTCGACGGCTTCCGCGTGCTGCTCTTCCAGCAGACCGGCGGCCTCAAGCAGGCGAGCGGCGAGGAGCTCGGGCTCAAGCTCGACCCGACCTTCTTCATCACCATCGGCCAGTGCCTCTTCGCGGGCGACATCCTCAACCTCCTGAGCTACCGGGTCCGCCCCTACGAGGTCGAGGAGGGCGCCACCGACCGCGCCTTCATCGCGGCCAAGAAGGAGGTCTACGACGCGCTCTCCAAGCGGAGCTCCATCCTCGCCGCGCTCTGGCGCGGCCGGAAGCACTTCGCGAACGTCGAGGTCGACAAGCTCCGCGCGAAGCCCTCGGTCGCCGTGCTCGGCGAGTTCTGGGCGATGACCACCGAGGGTGACGGCAACTACCACCTTCAGCGCTTCCTCGAGGAGGAGGGCGCCGAGGTCTCGATCCAGGTCATCGCGAACCTGCTCCTCTACAACCTCTGGGAGTTCCGCCACGACACCAAGGCGCGCATGAAGCTCAAGGGCGCGGACGGCGGCAACTTCGGCCTGAAGGACAGCGACGTCGGCCTCACCCTCGCCGGGCTCTACCTCGGTGAGATCGCGCTCCGCGCGTGGTGGCAGGGCTGGGCGCACCTGACCGGCCTCAACGCGCACCACCTCCCCGACATGGACCTCGTCGCGAAGGCGGGCCACAGCTTCTACAACCAGGAGCTCCGCGGCGGCGAGGGCCACATGGAGGTGGCGAAGCTCATCCTCAACGTGGTGAAGAACAAGGCGCACATGACGCTCAGCGTGAAGCCCTTCGGCTGCATGCCCTCGAGCGGCGTGTCGGACGGCGTGCAGAGCGTCGTGACCGAGCGCTACCCCGACGCCATCTTCTGCGCGGTGGAGACGAGCGGCGACGGCGCCGTCAACTTCTACTCCCGCGTACAGATGTTCCTCTTCAAGGCCCGTCAGCGCGCGCAGGCCGAGTACGAGCAGGCGCTCGCCGAGTCCGGGGTCACCGAGGACGAGATCCGCGCCTTCGTGAAGGGCACCCACTACGCGAGCCCGTTCTTCAAGCCCCCGCACCACCACGCCGGCACCGGCGCGGACTTCGTGCGCCACGTCGGCCCGCTCGTGAAGGCGGGACGCCTCGGCCGCGCGAAGATCCACGCGACGCGCTTCGCGCAGGGCGTCAAGAAGACGCTCACCGAGGAGATCCCGGCCTCCTACGGCCGCCTCCGCGAGGTCGCGCCCTACCTCCCCGCGCTCGTCCGCTACGTCGGCGTCGAGGCCCGCGACTACCTCCCCGTCATCCAGGAGGGACTCGAGAAGATGGTCGAAGGCCTCGTCAAGCCCACCGACGAGGAGGAGCAGGCGATCCACCGCGCCGAAGAGGCGGCGGCGGTGATCCCGAAGCAGCCCGTGCGCGCGCCGGCCGCGTCGCTCCCCGTCATGGCCTGAGCGAGCGCTCGATGTCCCCCCGAAGGCGCCCGGTCGAGAGGCCGGGCGCTTTTGCGCGTTCTGCGCGGTCCAAACCCGCGCTCTGGCCGCGCGCCATGCGAGGAGAATAGGTGAACATAGCCGCCGCCTCCCGAGGCTCGGGCAAGACTGGGGGCATGCAGTCGCGAACGCCCCTCCTCCTCCTGATCCTCTGGTCGGCCAGCTGCGGCCCCCCCACCTCCGCGCCCCCGGACTCGGACGCAGGCGCGGCTGCCGTGGACGCGGCGCGCGCGCCCTCCGACGCCGCGTTGGCGGACGGAGGCCCCTTGGACGCCGCGTCGGACCCCGACGGCGGGACGGACGGTGAACCTCGGGACGGTGGGGCCCCGGACGCGCGTGAGCTGGCCGACCTCTTCGACCACGTGGAGCGCTTCGACGGTCTGTCCGACTGGCACGGTGTCGGGCGCGGGGACGTGTTTGACCCCTCCGACATGCCGACGACGACGGACGGTGGGGAGTCGCGGTGGACCTACTATTCCTACTGGGGAAGCGGGGAGTCTTCCGGGCGCCCCGACTGGATCGCCGACCACGGCGCCCAGAACGTGTGGGGAGGCTCCGGCAAGTCGTTGCGGCTGGACTACTCGAACGAAGTCGGCCCCAGTCGCCTCGGGTTCAGCGTGGGGTCCTCTCCGAGCGAAGGCTACGACGACGTCTACGTCTTCTTCATGGTGCGCTACACGAGGGACTTCTTCCCGATGGCTGGCGACGACTTCCAGTACTTCGGCTACCTCAAGACGCTCCAGATCTCGTCGGGGTTCCAGGGCGTCAGTCACTGGGGCACCCCGGAAGAGCACGCGGTCGCCGACGATCGTCCTCAGACCCGGCGCGTGTACGGGCTGAACTACGTGATCATGAACCTCAAGGTCGTGGGGGGGAGCCTCTTCCCCTCCTACAACGGCCGCGCGTCCAACCCGACGGGGACCAGCTACGAGCGCGTCAACCCGAGGCTCAACCACCTGGCCGGAGCGTCGGTGGGCGAGCCCATCCTGGCCGGAGAGTGGTTCGGCATCGAGTACCACATGCGTCTCAGCGACCCCCATGGGGCAGCAAACGGAGTGGTCGACGTCTGGATCTACGACCAGGACGGCAACGTGACGGGGCAGGACACGGTCGAGATGGTCACGATCCGGGACGCCCCCGAGTGGCCGGGCGGCGCCCACGTGTTCGACCACCGCTACAACAAGTTCGTGTGGGGCGGGAACCGCTTCGGCCGGGACTTCGAGAGCGCTGGGCGAGGCGACCACTTCGTCGACGACATCGTGGTGCATGGCAGCCGCATCGGCCCCACCTACTTCGAAGCGATCGGGGCCGGATCGCCTGCGCCGTGACCGGACCCGCTGACGGATCGTCTCGTCGAGATCGGTCAGGGCGCGCGGCGGCCGACGAAGAGCACGTGCGCGTGCCCTCCCCCTCGGCGCTTGCGCCTCCCCGTGCGCGCCTGCACCCGGCTGACCTCCGTCTCGAGCCCCGCCGTCCTCATGCGCCGCGCGAACCGCTCGTCGTCGCCCGCCGACCACACCACCAGCACCCCGCCAGGACGCAGCAGCCCGCGCAGCCGCGCGAGGCCCTCGGCCGTGTAGAGCCAGCCGTTGCTGTACACCGTCATCGGGATGGGCCCGTTGTCGACGTCGAGCAGGATCGCGTCGAAGTCCCCCGTCTCGCGTTGCAGGTGCTCGACCACGTCGGCGACGACGACCTCCACGCGCGGGTCGGCGGTGGGGTGCTCGGCGAGCGGGCCGAGCGGCCCGGCGTGCCACTCCACGATGGCCTCCATCAGCTCCACGCACACCACCGACGCCTGCTCCGGCAGCCGGTCCAGCGCCGCCCGGAGCGTGTAGCCCAGACCGAGCCCGCCGATCAGCACGCGCGGCGAGGCCTGGGACGACACGTGATGGCAGGCCACGCGCGCCATCGCGCGCTCCGAGCCGTGGGTCTGGCTGGTCATCAGCACGCGCTTGTCGCAGTCGATGTTCCAGCCGACCGCGTCTCTGACCAGCTCGAGCAGGCCGCCTTCGGGGGTCGTGGCGGTGGCGAGCACCTGACGTGGCTTCACGGGCGGATCGTAGCAGGCTGCCGCCGAACGCCCGCCCCTGGCCTGCGTCCCCGCACGCCCCTCACGCGCGCGCGGCGCGGAGCGGCACGATCCCTCCGTCGCCGAACAGCCGCTCGCGCCAGCGCTCGAGCAGCGCGTCGACCCGCTTCTCGGACGGGTGGAAGCCGGCGCGGTAGTACGCGAGGTAGTCGGGGAGGAGCCGCCTCGTGAGCCCCGGGTCGAGCCAGAGGAAGCGCGCCACCCGCCACCAGCTCGCGGGGCGCCGCGCGCGTCCGACGTCGGCGGCCAGCATGCCGTAGAACCAGAGCATGAAGGCGACGAAGAGCGCGGTGGTCAGCGCCATCGTGGCGCGGCGCTCGGTCAGCGTGCCGCCCGCGGCGAGGTAGACGTCGAACGCGACGTCGGCGTGCTCCACCTCTTCGAACGCGTGCCAGAGCCAGAGCGGCAGCACCCGCTCATCGATCGCGGCGCGGTGCCGTGGGTCCTCGAGGAGCTGCGCGGCGAGCAGCGCGGTGAAGTGCTCGAGCGCGCACGTCACGCCGAGACGCTGGCGCGGGGTCAGGAGCGCCTCCGCCCCGTCTCGCAGGATCCAGCGCAGCCTCTCTTCGACCCGACCCGCGCCCGCGACGTGCTGGTTGAGCGCCATGTGGGCGAAGCCGTGCGCGGCCTCCTGCCCCACGAAGGCGTCGATGCGCGCGAGCAGCTCGGCGTCCCCGAGCGCCGCCTCACGGTGAGCCTTCACCGCGCGCACGAAGAAGCGCTCGCCCTCCGGGAACACCGCGCTGAGCGCGTCCCAGAAGAGCGAGACGTCGAGGTCGCCCCCGTACCAGTCGAGCGGCAGCTCCTCGAGGCGCGGACGGGAGAGCGGGCGGACGGTGGGGACGCGGGCCATACGCTCAGGGTTGGCCTCCGCGGGCTTTCGGCCCAGGTCGCCCCGTGCCATCTTCTTGTCAATTCGGGCCACCTCCCCCGCGAGCGGCGCTCCTCTCGAGCGCATCCCCGCCGCCCACGCGCTGCACCTGGCGGACGTGGCGGAGGGCCTCGGCGTCCCTCGCGAGCGGCTCTTCGCGGCCTGGGCGGTGACGGAGGCGGAGCTGGTGGACCCCGACCGTTGGCTCGACGTGCGCACCCTGCGGCGCTGGATCTCGATCGCGCGACGCCTCTCGGGCGAGGAGGCGCTGGGGCTCTGGCTCGGCGCGCGCATGCAGGTCTCCAACCACGGCAGCCTGGGCTTCGCCGCGATGACCGCGCCCACCATCCGCCACGCCCTCGACGTGGCGATCCGCTTCATCCCGACCCGCACCCGCGCGCTCGGCCTCAGCTATCGGGTGGAGGGGGCGCGCGCCGCGATCACCCTCGAGGAGCGGGCGGATCTCGGCGAGGCGCGCGACGTGGTCCTCGTGGCGCTGGTGGTGGGGATCTGGCGCATCGGGCAGGCCTTGACCGAGCGCACCCTCGCGGGGGACGTCGACTTCGCCTTCGACGCCCCCGCCTACGCCGAGCATTTCGGGGCCCTCGCGCCGGGCACGGTCCGCTTCGGCCGCCCGAGCACGCGCCTCGCCTTCGACGCCGCGCTCCTCGACACGCCGCTCGTCATGGCCGACCCCGCCGCGCACCGCCGCGCCTGCGAGCAGTGCGAGCGGGAGCTCCACGCACTCGGGCCGAGCTTCGCCGCGCGCGTCCGCGCGGCCCTCGCTGCGTCGCCCCCTCCCGCGCTCGAGGAGGTCGCCCGCGCGCTCGGCGTCTCGGCGCGCACCCTCAAGCGCCGCCTCGCGGAGGAGCGCGTCAGCTTCGGGTCGGTGCGAGCCGAGACCCTGCGCGAGCGCGCGCTGCTGCTGCTCGACCGCGGCGCCGACCTCGACACGTGCGCGGAGGCCCTCGGCTACTGCGACGCGGCCAGCTTCGGGCGCGCCTTCAAGCGGTGGACCGGACGCTCGCCCGGCCAGCTCAGGCGCTGATCGAGGCCTGACCCTCGAAGCCCGACCAGTGTCGCATGCGATACACTTGACGAGGTGACGCCCGAGAGGCGATCACCGCGCCATGACCGAAACGACGGAGCTCGACGAGGCGAAGGAGAAGCGCCTCGGCTACCTCAACCTCGCGGTGTGGGGCGGGCTCACCTTCCTCTTCTGCTGCGTGGGCTCGGCCGTCGTGGGCTTCGCCGGGGCGGACAGCGAGTCGGCCGGGGTGACCGCCACCTACCTCGCGGCGGGCCCCGCCTGTTGTTCGGTCTCCGGCCTGCTCGGCGCGGTGATCGGCATGTTCGCGTTCGCGGGCAAGACGGGCCTCCGGATCGGCCTCCCGATCGGGCTCGGCGTGGTCGGCGGTCTCTTCGGCGGCGTCGGCACCGTGTTCTTCTTCGAGGCCATCTTCCCCTCGCTCTGACCGACCATGAGCGCGGAGGGGGAGAAGCTGCGCTGGCGGGCGCGATGGGTGTTCGCCGGACAGACGCGCTCGCTGCTCGACACCGGGCGGCTGATGGCGCGCTGGGCGGAGGACGCGGCGGGCCTGCTCGCGCCGGAGCTGGAGTGGGTGGCGCAGGTGCGCGAGCACGCCGACTTCGGGCTCCCGGGCCAGTGGCAGGCCAGCCACGTGGTGGATCTCTTCGCGCTGCGGGGCGGCCGCACCGTGGGCAGCGGCGAGTCGCGGCTGGCGGCCGGCGGCAAGGGGCAGCGCATCGGCGGCAGCGCGCGCGTCGAGGTCGAGTCGGTCGGGCCCGTGCGCCGGCTCGTGGTGGACAACGGCTGCGACGTGGCGCGATGGGACGTCGACGTCGGCGGCGCGAACGCTCGCACCATCGACGCGATGCGGGTGCTCCTCGAGGGGGAGATCGGCGCGCAAGCCGCGCTCGAGGACGAGCGCTGCGAGCCGCTCTCGGACGAGCCGGTGCGGCTGGACGGAGAGCCCGAGGACCTCGCGCTCTGGGCCGAAGACCTCCGCGCCGCGGGGCTCTCGGCCGAGAAGCGCGCGGGTGGGCTCGTGGTCTCTCGCGCGCGCCTCTCCGACGTCGAGGCCCTGCGCGCCGCGCGCGTCACGCTCGGCGAGATCTTCGCCGAGGCCGGCCACGAGGACTGGGAGGACCGCGCGCTCGAGGCGCTCCTCTCCCTCCCGGGCTGAAAATACGGCTTGAAAATACGGCTAGCCGCGGAAGACGAGCAGGGCGAGGTCCTCCGCGGGCTGGACGCGCGCGTGCCCGAGCACGGCCCCCGTGTCGGGGTCGACGAAGCGCCAGCAGAAGCCGACGTAGCTGACCTGCCGCAGGCTGCCGCCGGGGACCAGCGTGCCGGCGCGCCGCTCCTTGCCCTCGTAGCTCAGCCAGTAGACGGCGATCTTGCGCGGGCTCTCGTTGGTGACCCGGATCGGCAGCGGCTCGCCGCCGGGGATGGAGCGCCACTCCGGGCGGACCTGCCGCGTGCGCTTGACGTCGACGTCCGTGACGCCGAGCGAGAGCGCGCGCTTCAGCTGCCGAGCCTCGGCGCGCGCCGCGTCCCGCTCCGCCTCCGCCGCCGCGACCCGAGCGCGGAGCGCCTCGAGCTCGTCTCGATACGCCACGGCCAAAGCATGGCCCCGACGCGAGGCGCGGCAAGACTCTACCCGGGGCAGTCGAGCAGGACCTCGCGGGCGCGCTCGCGCAGGTTCACCGAGGTGCGCGAGCGCGCCTCGCGCGACAAGGCGCACGCCTCGCTCGCGCGGCCGGTCGCGAGCGCGGCGTCGATGGAGAGCTGCAGATGCCGGTCGGTGCGGCGCGCCTCGAGCTGCCTGGACGCGAGGCGCCAGGCGCGCTCCGGGTCGGCGCCCGATCCCATGAAGTGCTCGGCCGCGTGATCCGCGAAGGCGCGCGCGAGGAGCGACTCGTCGATCTCCTCGGGGACGTCGTGTCCCCCGCGCCTCTACGGGGCGCGCTGGAGATCGGTTCGATGGTAGGATGCCGGCCATGCTTCGCTCGCGCGCGCACGTGCTGCTCTGCATCTCCGCGACCCTCCTCTCGACGTCGTGCGGGACCGACGCGACCGGCGCGTCGCTCGCCCTGAACGATCCGCTCGACGCCATCGACAACGTGGAGGGGGCGCTCCGCCTCTTCGTGCTCCCGGCCGATCCCTACGCGTGCGACGAGGCCTCGGGGCTCGTCGCGCCCGAGGTGCCCGACCTGCCCGAGGGCATGTTCGCGGACGCGGTGGCCGACGTGTCGCTCGAGATCTCCGCCATGACCGGCACCGAGATCGACGTCGCGACGGGCGACTACGTGATCCTCGTGCGAGGCAAGGGGACCGATCCGGTGAGCGGTCGGCGCGACGTCTTCGTCGCGTCGGGCTGCACCCGCGCCGCCATCGAGGCCGGCGAGACCCGCGCGGTTCGCGTGCGCCTCGAGCCGATAGAGGACGCGGGCGTGTGCGGCGACGGCGTGCTGTCGCCGGACGAGCAGTGCGAGGACGGAGGCACCGCGCCCGGCGACGGCTGCGACGCGAGCTGCCGCACCGAGCCCTTCGCCATCAACACGATGACCGCGGGCGTGCAGAACAACCCGTCGGTCGGCGGCGCGCAGGGGCAGCGCTGGATCACCGCGTTCGACAGCGACAACGCCGCGACCTTCGTGCGGCTCTTCGATCCGGACGGCTCGGTCATCACCATGCCGAGCGTGCTGATGAACGAGGGCAACCTCGACGACGTCGCGCCCGACGTCGGCTCCGGCACGCAGCTGCTCTCCTCGGTGGCGGTCCACTCCAACGGCCGCATCGGCATCGCCTTCGTGGACTTCGCGGGCGGGCCGAGCGACATCCGCGTGCTCTTCACCGGCCAGAACCGGGCGGCGGAGGGCAACTCCGCGCTCGTCGTCGACGGCCGCGCCACCAACCCGCGCATCGCGTTCGCGTCCGACGGCGCGGCGATGGTGGTCTACGAGGACATGGACTCGTCGACCGGCCTGTCGGGCCAGGTCTTCGCGCCGGGGGAGACCACGCCGGCGATGGCCACGCCCTTCGAGGTTGGGACCAGCGGCGGCGCCGCGCCCGCCATCGCGGGCACCATGGGCGGCTTCCTCGTCGCCTTCGCCGCGGGCGGGCAGGTGCTGCTCCAGCGCTTCGGCGCCGACGGCGCGTCGATGGGCGACGCGGCGCCGGTCGCGGCGGGCAGCATGCAGGCCGAGCCCTCGGTGGCGGCGCAGGCGGACGGCGCCTTCCTCGTCGCGTGGCGTCAGGCCGGCGGCGACGGTGACGGCGCGGGCACGGCCATCCGCGGCGTCGCCTTCGACGCGGCGGGCGAGGTGGGTGAGCCCTTCCTCATCAACTCGACCACGGCGGGCGACCAGGCCGCCCCCGCCGTCGCGGCGGGCAACGGGGCCTACGCGGTGGCGTTCACGAGCGGCGGCGGGATCCGCGTGCGGCTCCTGAACGACACCGGCGCGGCGCGACAGAACCGCCTCCAGCCGCGCACGTCGGACGACTTCGAGCTGGCCCCGACGGGCACCCAGCCGCGCGTCGCGGCGGGCGGGACGGGCGAGCAGCTCCTCTTCCTCACGCTGTGGAACCAGGGCGACGACATCTTCGGCCGCCTCCATCCTCTTCCCTGACCAGGCTTGCCTGACCGGTCAGCGCGCGGCCTGCCGCTCCAGGGCGTCGGCGCGCGCGCGCGCCATGCTCGCCTCGCGCTCCCGGCCCTCGGCCTCGTAGAGCCCGCCGAGCGCGCGGAACCCTGCCGCCGTCGGCGCCTCGTCGAGCTCCTCCCGGAGCCGGGCCGCGCGATCGTGGCCGGCCGGGTCCCAGGTCCGCGTGATGAGCGCGAGCGCGTCCGTGATCTCCCGATCGCCGGGGCGCGGATCGATCAGCAGGGGCCACGCGATCAGCGCCGCGAGCGGGGGGCCGAGGAGGAGCGACACCCAGCGCGTGCGCGCTCGCGGCGCCTGCCAGGCGATGAGGGCGAGGGTCAGCACACCCAGCGCCGCGAGCGGCACCATCGAGGCGCTCCCCCACACGTCGACGAGGCCGAGCGCGTTGTGGGGCGCGTAGTCGTGCTCGATCAGGCGCCACACGATCTGCGAGACCGGCCGGTCGATCGGGATCGGGAAGTGCGGGTAGTAGACCGAGGGGACGGCGCTGAGCACGAACCCGACCGCGGTGGTCGCGACCGCGAGCGTGCCCGCCAGCCAGGCGGCGCGCCGATGCAGCCGATCGAGCCCCACGAGCGCGGGCCAGGCGAGGAACGGGTAGAGCAGCGCGAGGTAGCGCGGCCCGATCACCCAGCCGCCGTTCCAGTTGATCATGAAGCAGATCACCACCGTCGTGATCACGGAGATCGAGAGCGCGACGAGGGCGTCGAGGCGGCTGCGACGTCGCCAGAGCAGGATCGCCAACCCGAAGAGCGCGAAGATCAGGATGGGCGTGAGCGGGAGCAGCCCCTTGCCCGGGTGCACGAGCAGCCCGTACAGGGCGTCCCACTGGAAGTCCTTCGCGCCGAAGAAGCCCTGCTCGTGGATCTCCCGGAAGGCGTCGGTCTCGACGTATCGATGTCCGGGCGTCAGCGGGTTGCCGAACGCGCGCCACTGGAAGTGCATCACCGAGAGCGTGGGCAGGAGCGCGCCGAGCCCGAAGCCGATCCAGCGCTTCGGCCGCAAGGCGATCATCGCGAAGCCGGTGAGCAGCACCGAGGCGATGAAGCCGGGGTACTCGAGCCAGCTGATGGCGGCGGTGAGCAGACCCGCCGCGAAGGCGCGGCGCCAGGTCGCGCGGCCGGAGTGCCACGCGTCCGAGATGAGCATGAACGCGCCGAAGGCCGCCGCGGCGCTCGTCGTGTGGCTGACGAAGAGCAGCCCGTAGCCGTAGAGGCAGCTCCCGAGCGCGATCGAGAAGAAGACCGCGTCGCGCAGCAGCGCGCTCCGGGACCAGCGCCCGAGCCAGCGATGGAAGAAGAAGAGGAAGAGCAGCCACGGCGCGATCGTGCCGGTCACCCGGGCCACCCAGAGCGCGACGGTGCGGTCCACCTCCTCGCCGCGCAGCTGCGTCCACTGGTGGTACGCCCAGTACCCCGGCACCCCGAGCAGGCTCGTGCCCGGCGCCTTGACGCTGAAGGCCTTGCCGTCCTTGATGGCGCAGTCGTTGGTCCAGCCCCAGCGCGCCCGGTACGCGTCGACGACGTAGGTGCCCTGCTCGGCCACGGCGGCCGTCATGTAGAGGCGCGCGTTCTCGTTCGGGTTGTTGATGCCCGGCTGATTCGGGAAGACGTAGAGATAGGCCGCGGCGCACACGAGCATCGCGGTCCAGGTCCATCTTCGGCTCGGCAGCGCGCGCAGCGGGTCCTCCGGCCCGGTTCATACCGCCCCCGCGGGGCCGTGGCACCCTCTGACTTCTCGGGCGATCTCCAGCCCTTCGCGGCGCACGGGGCCGGCTTGACCGGAGCGGGGACCGCCGGTAGAACCGGGGCGTCGCGGCGCACGAGCGCCCTCGGGGCCTTTCTCCGCCTCGAGCACCAGGATGGGCGTGTGCCGCTCACCCGAGGACCCGTCTCCCGAGGACCCGGAAGGACTGCGCCAAGGTGGCGGAGCGCGAGACCGAGACCGATCGAGCCCCCGAAGCCCCCGCGGCGGCGGACACGCGCCCGGGCCGTCGCTCGCGCTCGCTCGGCCGCGGCATCGCCACGTCGATCGTCGTGGCCGGCCTCGTCTACCTCTGTGGCGTGGGCTTCTACTCGGTGATACCTCAGGTGTTCTGGCCCGAGCGGGGGGAGGCCCCCGAGGGGCTGAGCTGCCGCGACGGGCTGACGGATCTGCGCGGTGAGCTGCTCTCGCGCGCGGGAGACCGGGTGGCGAGCGGTGGCGGTGGCGCCGAGTCGCTCACCCGCTGGCTGGACGACTGGGATCGGCGCCACCTCGCCCTCGAGGCGCGCTGCGATGGAGAGAGACACGACGCATGGCAGGTCTTGGGCCGCCTGCGTCAACGCCTTCAAGGCACCCTGGAGCGGTTCGACGCCGAAGAAGGCGGATTCGCTCGCGACATGGACTCTAGGCTGGCCACGTTCGGCCAGTGACACGGACTTTCCTCGAATGACCGACACGACAGACGACACCGGAACCTCCTTCGCCGACCTCGGCCTCAGCGACGAGGTGCTCCGCGCCATCGAAGACATGGGCTTCGCCGAGCCCACCCCCGTGCAAGCCGCGGCCTACGGGCCGGCGGTAGAGGGGCTGGACCTCATCGTCCAGGCCCGGACCGGCACCGGGAAGACCGCCGCGTTCGGCCTGCCCCTGGTCGACCGACTGGTCGACGAGGACGGCGGCCCGCAGGCGCTGATCCTCGCCCCGACCCGCGAGCTCGCGCTCCAGTCGGCGCGCGAGATCGGCCGGCTCGGCACGCACCTCGGCATCCGCACCGCGGCCGTCTACGGCGGCGCCCCGATCGAGCGACAGGTCCGCGAGCTCGAGGGCGGCGCGCAGATCGTCAGCGGCACGCCGGGCCGGGTGCTCGACCACCTCAAGCGCGGCACGCTCGACGGCGAGAAGCTGAAGATCCTCGTGCTCGACGAGGCGGACGAGATGCTCTCGATGGGCTTCGCGAAGGAGCTCAACGCGATCGTCGCGCTCCTCCCCGCCAAGCGGCAGACGCTGCTCTACAGCGCCACCATCGACGGCGCGGTCGAGCGCATGTCGAAGCGGATCATGAAGGAGCCGCAGCGCATCAGCCTCTCGAGCGACGCGGTCGGCGCCCAGACGATCACGCACTACTACTACCTGGTGACCGGCGTCGGGAAGACGCGGGACCTGGTCCGCGTGCTCGAGAACGAGGACCCCGAGAGCGCGCTCATCTTCTGCAACACGAAGGTGATGACCGAGCGCGTGGCCCGCGAGCTCAAGCAGGCCGGCTTCAACGCCGACTGGCTCAACGGCGACCTGCCGCAGTCCGAGCGGGAGAAGGTGCTGCGCCGCACGCGTGAAGGCAGCCTGCGATACCTCGTCGCCACCGACGTGGCCGCGCGTGGCATCGACATCTCGCACGTCACGCACGTCATCAACCACGACTTCCCCGAGAACATCGAGGCCTACATCCACCGCACGGGCCGCACCGGCCGCGCGGGGCGCACGGGCACCGCCATCGCGATGGTCTCGCCGCAGGAGCTGGGCTCGCTCTACTACCTGCGCCTGACCTACAAGATCTTCCCCATCGAGCGCTCGCTGCCCTCGCAGGGGGAGCTCCAGACCCGCGCGGAGTCGGATCGCATCGGCCTGCTGAGCGAGGCCTTCACGGCCGAGCCGAGCGAGATCGATCGCGCGGTCGCCCGTCGGCTCCTGGCGCACCCGGACGCGGAGCGCCTCCTCGGCGGTCTGCTCTCGGCGTTCTTCGGCCCGCGCGAGGACGTGGACGAGGAGGCGGCGGCGGCCCGACGCGAGCGCCCGGCGCGCCCTGCCCCGGAGCCGGAGCCCGAAGAAGAGGCGCGCCCCGCCAAGCGCGCGCGCTCGGCCAAGCCCCGCCGCGAGGAGCCCCGCCGCGAGGAGACCCGCCGCGAGGAGCCGCGCCGCGAGGAGCCGCGCCGCGACGAGCCCCGCCGCGAGGAGCCGCGCGCGAGCGGCAACGGTCGCGGCCGGAGCGAGGACGACGACGACGGCGCCGAGCACGAGGGCGAAGACGACGTGCTCCTGTACGTGAACCTCGGCCGCCGCGACGGTGTGCGCCCCGGGGAGATCATCCGCCTCCTCGCCGAGAACTGCGCCCTCGACAAGGCCGAGGTGGGGCGCATCCGGATCCGCGATCGCCACACCTTCGTGGGCGTGCCGCGCGACAAGGCGGACGAGATCGTCGACCAGCTCGCGGGCACCGAGAGCCACGAGAAGGAGCTGGTGGTCGAGAAGGCGCGAGCGCAGGCATGAAGGCCCGGCTCGGCGTGGCGCTGCTCGCCATCGCCGGGCTGCTCGGGGCCTGCGACGACGCCCTGAGCGGGGGCCCGCGCGGCGGCCGCGGCGTGAGCACGCCTGCGCCCGTGCCCGTGCCGCTGCCCGAGGGTGAGCCCGTCGAGGCGCCGCGCGCGCCGCGCCCCCGTCTCCTCGGCAGCGAGGCGGAGCGCTCGCCCGGCGCCGACAACCGCGCCCTGGCCGGTGAGGCCGCGCCCGGCGGTACCGGGGCGGCCGCGGAAGAGGCGACAGAGGCCCGACGCGACCTCTCCGCGGATCTCCAGCGCGCGTTCGGCGCGCCGACCGGTTGCCTGTCCGAGGCGACCCGAGATGGGCTCGAGGGCGAGCTGGCCGTGCAGGTGAGCGTCCGCGTCACGCCGACGGGCCGCGTCGTCTCCGCCGACGTCACCAGCGGCGCCCTGCCCGAGCCCGATCGCGCGTGCATGGAGCGGCACGCGCTCGGGGTCCGGATCGCAGGGCCGGTCGAGGACGCGCCGCGCGCGGTCAGCGCGACGATCCGCTATCGCGTCCAGGATGGGCGCGTGTCGACGACCACGCGTGAGCTCCCGCAGCGCGAGTACGGGCCGGGAACCCTGAACCCCGACTCGACGCTGCCGGCGGCGGGGACGGCCACCGAGCGCCCCGCTGGAAGCGTCTCGCCGTCCCGCACCCTGCCCGCGCAGGTCCCCGCCGAGCGCCCCCCGGGGTTCGTGCCCCCCTCGCGCACCCTCCCCGCTCAGGGGAACTAGCAGTGTCCGGCAAAGATGACTGCGCGCGCCTCGCCGGCGGGACAGCGCGCCCAGCGCGCCAGTCGCTCCTCCGAAATGCTTCAGCATTTCGTCGTCGGCCCGCCGCGCTGGACGCGACGTCGCGCTCGCCGATCCATCACGCGCATCTTCGCCGCGCGCTGCTAGAGAATTGATCCACTGACCTCCCGTCGCCTGCCGTCCCCAGGGCCGACCGGATCGAGACCCTTGTGGCCGGGGGCCCCTTCCGGCTAGGTTCGTTCGCTGCGATGGCAGACAGCTCAAGCGTGGCCCGACAGAAGGCGCCCGGGCTCGCTCCCGGATCCGTGGTCGGAGGTCGCTTCCAGATCGAGCGCGCGGTCTCCGAGGACGCGCTCGGCAGCGTGCTCGCGGCGAAAGATCAGAAGACGGGGCGCCCGATCGCGGTGCGCGTGCTGTCCCCTGGGCTCATCGCCACCCCCGCCGCGATCGAGAAGCTGCGCGGCGAGGTCAAGACCGCGGCCACCATCCAGCACAAGAGCATCGTCGCCACCTACGGGATGGGCAACGACAAGGGCGGCGCGCGCTTCATCGCCACGGAGTGGGTGGACGGCCGGCCGCTCGAGGCCGTGATCGCCGAGAAGAAGAGCGAGTCCGCCACCCCGATGTCCCTGCGCGGCGCGTACAACGTGGTCGCGCACGTGTGCAAGGCGCTCGGCGCCGCGGCCAAGAAGGGCGCCTTTCACGGCGCGCTCCGGCCAGGCGTGGTGTTCGTCACGCGGTCCGGTCGCGTCAAGGTCGGCGGCCTGGGGCTCGACAAGGCCATCGTCGAGACCGCGGGGCCGGCCGCGCTCGGCGCGGGGGAGCAGGCCTTCCTCGCGCCCGAGGTGAAGCAGGGCCAGCCGCCCACCGCGGCGAGCGACGTCTTCGGCATCGGCGGCCTCCTCTACGCGATGCTGACGGGGCGGAGCCCCCTCGACGAGTTCATCGCGCCTTCGCAGGCCCACCCGGAGGCGAGCCCCGAGGTCGACGCGGTGCTGATGAAGTGCCTCTCGGCGGATCCGGCGGCGCGCTTCGGCTCGGCGCAGGAGGTCAAAGCGGCCCTGGTCGGCCTGGCCAAGGGCACGGAGCCGACGACCGACCAGGAGGACTTCGGGGTCGACCTGGACCTCGACATCGACATCGGCTCGCTCCAGCCCCCGCCCTCGGCCCCGCAGGCCCAGGCGCGGCCCAGGCCTCCGGCGCCCGCGAAGACGCCTGGCGGCGGCCCCCAGGTGGGTCAGCGCGTGGCGCTGGACGAGAGCTTCCGCTCGGCGCCCGGCATGGTCGCGCCCGTGGCGAGCGCCGAGGTCGATCTCTCGCACCTCCTGACCAAGATCACCGAGAACGACGCCCCGCGCTGGATGGTGGTCAAGGACAACCTCGATCACGGCCCGTTCAGCGGCCGGGAGCTGGTGAACCTCATCTTGCAGGGCGAGGTGCTCGGCGAGCACCGCCTCCTCAACATGGACACCGGGCAGCGCTTCGAGGTGCGCGAGGCGCCGGAGTTCGTGGAGTTCGTCGAGCAGTTCCGCCTCAAGAAGGCCGAGCAGGATCACCAGGTGGCCCTGCAGAAGTCCGAGAAGGCCGAGAAGGTCTCCATGGTCTCCAAGATCATGATCCTCGGCGGGGTGGCCGCGGTGGTCGGCGTCGGCGTGGTCGTGTTCCTCGTGACCCGCCCCGACATCCAGGAGGAGGAGCGCTCCGACGCGGACGTCGCCGACCTCTACGAGCGCGGCGAGATCGAGATCAGCGGCTCGGCCGGGATCCTCCCCGATCCGCCTCGGCGCACCGGGCGTCGACGCGCTCGCCGGGGCGGGGGCGCGGGCGGCATGAGCTACGAGGACGCCATGAACCAGGTCGCCGACCTCGGCAGCGCGACCGGCACGGGGAGCCAGCGCCGGCTCACGCCGCAGCAGGTCGCCGGGGTGATGAACCAGAACATCAACCGCCTCGTCCCCTGCCTCTCACAGGGCTCGGGGGGCGGACAGGTCCGCATCGACATGGCCATCGCCGGGAGCGGCCAGGTGCAGGGCGCCACCGTTCGCAACGGCACGCCCGCCTTCCAGCGCTGCGTCGCCGGGCGCGTGCGTCAAATACGCTTCCCCTCATTCCCTGCCCCGCGCATGGGCGCGAGCTACACCTTCAGCGCCAACTGATGCGCTCGACGTCAGCGCGGACGACCGTTCCCCGCCTCGGCCACGCCCTCTCGCTGTGCGCGGCGATGCTCGCCGTCGGCTGCGAGGCCGAGCTCGCCACCGACCTCAGCGACGTCCAGGCCGACGAGATCGTGCTCGCGCTCGACGGCGAGGGCATCGGCGCCGACAAGGCGCGCTCGGAGGCGACGGGGGGGGCGCGCTATCGCGTGGTCGTCGCGCACGGCGACGTCCCGGCCGCGCTCGCGGTGCTCCGGGACCACGATCTGCCCCGCCCGGAGGCGCCCGGCTTCGCCGAGATGTTCTCGGACGGAAGCCTCGTCCCGAGCGCGGCCGAGGAGCGGGCGCGGTACGCCGCGGCCATCGCGGGGGAGCTCTCGCGCTCGCTCGAGGCGATGGAGGGCGTGCGGCGCGCGCGCGTGCACGTCGCGATGCCCGAGGCCGGCAGCCGCACCCTCGACGAGGGGCCGGCGCGGGCGCGCGCGTCGGTGCTCCTCTTGCACAACCCGGGCGTCGAGCCCGACGCGGACGCGGTGCGCGCGCTGGTCGCCGGGGGCGTGCAGGAGCTGGCCATCGAAGACGTCGCGGTGGTGGCCTCTCCCGCGCGCGCGCGCAGCGGCGAGGCCGCGCGGCTGTCGCGAATCGGGCCGATCGCGGTCAGCCGCGGCACCGCGGGCGTGCTCAAGGCGGTGCTCGCCGCCTCGTTCGCGCTGAACCTGTTGCTCGTGCTCGCGCTGGTGTGGATCCGGCGCCGCGCGAGCGATGACGATCCGAGCCGCCACGGAGGCGCGCCGGCCAAGATGAAGACCTGAGGGAGGGGACCGACATGTCGAAGGACGCGCTCGCGAACGCGAACTACTACTTCAACCGCGCTTCGAAGATCCTGGGGCTGACCGACGACGTCTCGGTCCAGCTGCGGACGCCGCACCGCGAGGTCAAGGTCGAGTGCACCGTTCGCATGGACGACGGCACCATCGGCACCTTCGTCGGCTATCGCGTGCAGCACGACAACGCCCGCGGTCCCTTCAAGGGCGGCCTCCGCTACCACCACGAGGTGGACGAGCAGGAGGTCACCGCGCTCGCCCAGCTGATGACGTGGAAGACGGCGGTCGTCGGCGTCCCGTTCGGCGGCGCCAAGGGCGGCATCCAGGTCGACACGACCAAGCTCTCGAGCGACGAGATCCAGCGCATGACGCGCCGCTTCGTCGACGGCATCTACGAGGTCATCGGCGAGAAGACCGACATCCCCGCGCCGGACATGTACACGAACGCACAGGTCATGGCGTGGATCTTCGACCAGTACGCCAACTACCGCGGCTACACGCCGGGCGTCGTCACCGGCAAGCCGGTCGAGCTCGGCGGCTCGCTCGGGCGCGGCTCGGCGACCGGCCGCGGCTGCCTCTACGCGTGTGAGAACCTGCTCGAGGTGCTCGGCGACTCGATGGAGGGCAAGCGCGTCATCGTGCAGGGCTTCGGCAACGTCGGCAGCTGGGCCGCGCGCCTCTTCGAGGAGCAGGGGGCCAAGGTCGTCGGCATCGCGGACGTGTCCGGCGGCTACTACAACCCCGAGGGCATCGACATCGAGGCGGCGATGAAGGAGGTCGAGACCGACCGCAGCCTCGAGGGGTTCAAGGGCGGCGACAAGCTCGGCGGCGACGCGATCCTCGTCCAGGACTGCGACATCCTCATCCCCGCGGCGCTGGGCGGCGTGATCACCAAGGACGTGGCCAAGGACGTCCGGGCCAAGATCATCGTCGAGGGCGCGAACGGGCCCACCACCCCGGAAGCCGACGAGGTCTTCGAGAAGGCGGGTGTGCACGTCATCCCGGACATCTACGCGAACGCGGGCGGCGTGACCGTCAGCTACTTCGAGTGGGCGCAGAACATGCAGCACTTCTACTGGGGAGAGGACCGCGTGAACGACGAGCTCCGGCACGTCATGAAGAAGTCCTGGGCCGAGCTGCACGGCATCGCCAGGAGCCGCAACATCCCGCTCCGCATGGCCGCCTACGTGCTCGGCGTCGGTCGCGTCGATCAGACGACCTCGATGCGCGGCGTCTGAGCTGGCGCGCCCGGGCCCTCGGGTCGGCGCCCGGCCGCGTGCGGCCAGGTGCGTGCGGACAGGTGCGTGCGGCCAGGTGCGTCGGCCTACGGCCCGGAGTCGAGCAGCGGACCCGCGTCGGGGAGCGGGGGGATCCCCGTGTCCGGGACGCCCGTGTCGGGCACGCCCGTGTCCGGGATGCCCGAGTCGGGGACACCGCTGTCCGGCACGCCCGTGTCCGGGACGCCGGTGTCCATTGGCATCCCCGTGTCGACCGGCGGGCCGCTGTCCATGGGCGGACCGGTGTCGGCGGGCGGCGCGGCGTCCAGGACGGCGCCGTCCATCGGCGGCTGGCCCGAGTCCATGCTGGGGACGACGCCCCCCTCGAGGCCCGACAGATCCGTGGTGCAGACGCCCCCGACGCAGGCGAGGAGCGGCTCGCACTGATCGGAGCGCACGCAGCGCCCTCCCATGCCCCGCAGCTCGGTCTGCGCGCAGCCCGCGAGGACCCCCATCAGCACGGCCAGCGCGCCCCACCCGGTCATGCACCGCATGTGAGCAGGGTACGAGAAGCGCGGGCCCATGAGAAGGCCGACCCAAGGATGGGCGGGCGCGACGGGTCGCAGGGGGCGAGGCGCTCCACGGAGTCGCGAAGCGCCTGAAAACACGGGCGAACCCGCGTGAAAGCCGACAGTGTGAGCGTTGACACCCCCCGAGGGCTCTTGCTAATCTGCCACGAGGCGTCTGCCTCCGGCCCGGACGCGGGCTGTCGAGTCGCTCGGGTCGACGATCTGGGCAAAGTCACCGGCACGCCGGCTCGAACCAGTTACATTTCTCCCGGCCGCCTCGCGCGGCCTGCTTGGCTCACCCCTCCCCAACTCAGTTCCCCGGAACCTCTCCCCACCAGCGAAACAGCGGAGCAGCGGCTACATGTCTGACCAGAAGGAATCCTCCGTTCTCTTCAACCTCAAGGAGTTGATGAACCTCGAAGAGGAGCGCATCCACGAAGAGGAAGAAGAGAAGCGTCGCAAGGAGGAAGAGGAGCGGGCTCGCCGCGAAGCCGAAGAGCGCCGCCGCCGCGAAGAGGAAGAGGCCCGCCGCCGCTCCGAGGAGGAGGCCCGCCTCGCGGAAGAGCGCGCCAAGCGCGACGAAGAAGAGCGCAAGGTGCGCGAGAAGGAGGAGCGTGAGCTCGCCCTCCGCCTCGAGGCCGAGCAGAAGGCGCGCCTCGCCGAGCAGGAGCGCCTCCTCGCCCACGAGCAGGAGCTGAAGCGCATCGAGGCGCAGCGCCGCAAGGGCGTGCACCCGGCGGTCTTCGCCATCGTCGCGCTCGTCATCCTCGGGGTGGCGGGCGGCGGTGGGTACGTCTGGTACGCGAAGTCGCAGGAGGCCGAGCAGCAGCGCATCGCGGCCGAGCAGCGCGCGACCCGCGCTCGCGAAGAGGCCGAGGCCCGCGCGGCCGCGGCCCGCCAGGCGGCGGCCGAGGCGGAGCAGGCCCGTCAGCAGGCGGCGGCGGCGCAGGCGGCGGCAGAGGCGGCTCGCCAGGCGCAGGCCGAGGAGGCGGAAGAGGAGCAGCAGCAGGCGACGACCACGCGTCGGCGTCGGCCGCGTCGTCGAGGCGGCGCAGCGCGTCGTGGCGGCGGCGGTGGCGGCGGCGGCGGTGGCGGCGGGAACGACAACGACCCGTTGGCCGGCCTCGAAGGCCTCTGAGCCGCGGCCTCTCATCCGAGGGAGGCCAATCAGGGAGGGCGGAGCCAGCTGGCTTCGCCCTTTCTTCGTTTGGTCCTTCGTGGGGATCGACCCGCCTCCGGATGTGCTACCTCCCGCCCATGACGCCGCGCGAACGCCTCATCCTCGCCCTCGACGTCCCGCGCCTGGTCGACGCCGAGCCGCTGCTCGCCACGCTCGGAGCCGAGGTGGGCGTGATGAAGGTCGGGCTGGAGCTCTTCGTGGCCGAGGGGCCGCAGGCGGTGCGCGCCGTGACCGACGCCGGGGCCGCGTGCTTCCTCGACCTCAAGCTCTCCGACATCCCGGCCACCGTCGCCAAGGCGACCCGGTCGGCGGTCGGGCTGGGCGCGCGCTACCTCACGCTGCACGCCTCGGCGGGCCCCGCGGCGCTCGAGGCCGCGGCGCGGGAGGCGGAGGGCAGCGACACCCGCCTGCTCGCGGTGACCGCGTTGACCAGCCTCGACGCGGCGGCGCTGGGCGCGATCGGCTGGGCCTCCGATCCGGCCGCGGTGGTCGAGCGCCTCACGCGGCTCGCGCTCGAGGCGGGCATCGACGGCTTCGTCTGCTCCCCCCAGGAGGCCGCTCGTGTTCGCGCGCTCGCGCCCGAGGGACTCATCGTCACCCCCGGCGTGCGCCCCGCCGGCTCGGATTCCGGGGACCAGAAGCGCGTCGCCACACCCACGGACGCGATGCGCGCGGGCGCGGACCTCCTCGTGGTCGGCCGCCCGATCCGCGAGGCCCCGGATCCGGTCGTGGCCGCGCGCGCCATCGTGCGCGAGATCGAGGCCGCGTCGTGAGCCGCGTCGTCACCGGCGTGCGCGCCGTCCAGGAGGCCCTGCGCAGCCGCGGCACCCAGATCCAGGCGCTCTACATCGCCGAGGACGCGCGCCGCGCCCTCTCGCAGCTGGCCGACGAAGCGGCCCGCGGCGGCGTCCGCGTGGAGAGCAAGAGCCCGAGCGAGCTCGACGCGCTCGCCGAGGGCCACAAGCACCAGGGCGTCGTCGCCATCACGGGTGAGTTCGAGTACGCCGACTTCGACCAGCTCCTCGCGGCCGAGCCGCGCCTCCTGCTCGCGCTCGACCAGGTGACCGACCCCCACAACTTCGGCGCCATCGTCCGCAGCGCGGTGGCCTTCGGCGTGGACGGCATCCTCACGCTGAAGAAGCGCGCCGCGCCCGTGACCCCGGTCGTGGTGCGCGCGTCGGCCGGCGCGACCGAGCACGCCCGCATCGCCAAGGTGACCAACCTGGCGCGGACCCTCGCCGATCTGGCGAAGCGCGACTTCCAGGTGGTGGGCCTCGACGCGGAGGGGGAGCACGAGATCGGCCAGCTCCCGCCCGCTCCGTTCGGACGCGTGCTCGTGGTCGGCGCGGAGGGCAAGGGGCTGCGCCGCCTGGTCCGGGAGCGGTGCACGCACCTCGCCCGCATCCCCATGGGCGGGCCCGTCGCGTCCCTGAACGCGTCCGTGGCCGCGGCCATCGCGCTCTACGCGACCCTCCGCACCGACGGCTGACGCCCGGGCCGCACAGGTGTGCCGCACACCTGGAGCACGCACGATGCGGGGCGCATCGTCGTCGATCCCCGGCCGGAGGGGGCTGGCACGATGACTGTAGAGGGGACGAGCATGTCCCCCGCCCTCCCCCTCTACCTGGCCTCGGCGCTGCTCCTCTGCGCCGACCCGATGTCCTTCGCCGCCGAGGAAGGCCCGACCCTGTCGCAGGCCCTCGAGGGCGAGATGATGAGCGTCCCCTACCTCGAGGTGGTCGCGTCGAGCCCGGTCCCCGCGGGCATCGGCGTGGGCAGCCACTACGGCTGGCGCACGTCCACCCGCACGGGCCGTCGGACCTTCCACGCCGGCGCGGACTTCCTCGCCGAGCGCGGCACCCCGGTCTACGCGGTCCGCGGCGGAGTGGTCGAGACGGTGGCGGTCGAGACGCGCCGTACCCGTCGCTTCGCGGGCTACGGCAACGCGATCGTCGTCCGCCACGAGGACACCGGCGAGTGGTCCTTCTACGCGCACCTCGACGGCGTCGCGGTGGAAGAGGGCGACGTCGTCGTCCCGGGCCAGCCGCTCGGCCTCGTAGGGTCCACCACCAACGGCCGCTTCCCCGGCATGGTCCCCCACCTCCACTTCGAGGTCCGCGAGGCCACCGCCGACGGCGAGTCGCCTTTCCCGGGCCCCTACCGCCGCTACAACCTCGACCCCGAGGAGTGGCTCGCCGACCTCGGCGTCCGCTACCACCACGACGAAGAGGCCGATGACTGCGTGATGCACGGCGAGGGCGAAGCGCCGGCCCCGGTGCTCGTGGTCCGCGCGGCCGAGCCCACCCTCGTCGCCGACAACCACTTCGGTCACGCCGCCTTCTGAAGCCAGCCGCCATCGGTCCTCGGAGACCTCGGCTCCATCGAAGCCGTCCAAGAGAAGCAAGAGAGAGACGACGGCGATCGGCGCGCCCGCGCGGTGCATGCGAGACACCGCCCCGAGCCCGCAGGCAAGACGACGGCCGCTTCGACCTCGGGGCCATGACATCGGACTCGGACTCGGACGCGGAGCCGGTAGAGCACGCGGAGCCGGTAGAGCACGCGGAACGCAGGCAGCAGAAAGCGGGAGACTGCCGCTCGGTTCGGAGAGCGGGCGAGGTCGCCTCGGAGCTCGTCGCCCAGGCGAAGAAGCCGAAGGGCGACTCCGACCGAAACCGGAGCCACCCTCGCTTCGCTCAGCCGCGATGCATCAACTTCCACATCGTCGCGCGCGCCTTGTCCGCCCAGTCCGCGGGCCCTGCGACCGCCTCGTCGCTCACGTACCCGAGCGCAGCCGCCGCCAGCAGCCACACACGCGTCTCGCCCGCCGACCCATAGGCCGTGCCGAACCGCTCGCGCTCGTGTCCGCCTACCCGCTTCTCGCCCTCGGCCAGGTTGCCGACCACGCTCGCCGCGCTGTCCCGCATCTGCCGAGCCAGGTTCTTGTCGTGCCTCGCGACCGCCTCCCAGATCGGCTTCATCGAGCGCAGCCAGACGATCGACTCTTCGGTAATTCGGAGCATTTGCTCATCCGCTCTGAGGCGACCCGGATGTCGAACTGACACCCTTCGTCCTCACACCGCCTGGCGCCGGAGGCGGGTGGGCTAGTCAAGGACGAGAGCGCGCAGCGCTCGGAGCCAGCCGCAGGCTGGGGCCGCAGGCCTCCTTTACTCGCCCGCCCGCCTCCGGCACCGTCGATGGCGGAGGACGAGTGCCACTCAACTTGCGGGATGCGGAGCGCGGCGCCGTCCATCCCAGCAGACAGGCGGGCGCTGCGAAGCGGTCGCGGGGTCTTCGGAGCGAATGCAGGAGCGGGAGCGGACTCGGGGCGGATACGAACGCGGGTGCGGTCGCAGAGGCGGATCCGGTCGCGGAGGCGGACTCGGGATCGGGAGCGGGGTCGGGAGCGGGGTCGGGAACGGGAACGGGAACGGGAACGGGAACGGGAACGGGGCCGGGGCCGGGAACGGGAACGGGGCCGGGAACGGGGCCGGGAGCGGACTCGGCAGCGGAAGCGGCAGCGGAAGCGGACTCGGAGGCGGACTCGGAGGCGGACTCGGAGGCGGACTCGGAGGCGGACTCGGAGGCGGACTCGGAGGCGGACTCGGAGGCGGACTCGGAGGCGGACTCGGAGGCGGACTCGGAGGCGGACTCGGAGGCGG
>JAVJQK010000121.1 GCA_040218145.1 Sandaracinaceae bacterium
ATTCTAGTCAGGGGCTTTTCGCAAAAGCCCCTCGCTGCGGCGGCAAAGCCGCCTTCGCTTCACCCGAAAACGACGCGCCTGCGGCGCTTCTAGCCCCAAATACAGGCACATCGTGGAACGAGGCGCTGGATTTGGGCCTAGGAGACTCACTGATGACGAGCCGGCTATTCGTCCTGAGCGTGTGGTCGCTCGCAGCCTGGGGCTGTGAGTGTGGCGAGCCCCGGGCAGGTGGCGACGCGTCGGACTCCGACGTCGGGCGGACCGGGGACTCGGGGGCCGAGGTCGTCACCTGGGAGAGCGTCGAGGCCCTGGAGTGTCCCGAGGGGCACCTCCAGTACGAGTACGTGATCGACGGGGTACGCGGCGTGACCGAGTGTGTGACCGCGGCCGCGCGTTCGATCGTCCGCGACCCCAACCCAGGTCCCGAGCGCGAGGTCTCCACGATCTACGCGGGGGACGCCGCCAGGGAGATCCGTCTTCGCGGGCTCCCGTTCCCACAGCTGATCTGCGGAGCCAACATCCGTTTCGAGAACCTCGACCTCGTGACCGGTGCCGAAGGCGCGCTCGACGTCGAGCCTGGCGGGGAGCTCTTTCCGCGCGTCCTGGTCGGGGGTGCCTACGACCTCTCCCCGGAGTCCAGCTTCTGCGGTGAATCGATGGGAGCCGCTACAGAGCTCGTCGCGGGCGAGTATCGCGTAGCCCAGGGCGGAGTGCCCGGAGAGGTCGTGCGGATCCTCGCGCGCGATGTCGAGTTCGCGCCCTTCGACGGGCACACCTGGCGCTTCCCTCGGATGAGCTGGCACGTCGAGATCCGGGAGACCATTCGCTTCTGAAGACGCGTGGCTGTTGTCGCTCGTCATCGCTCAGGGCCAGGCGGCGCGGCGACGCGCGACCACGACGCCAGCGAGGAGCGCGAGCGCGAGCACCGCTTTGCCTTCGATCCCGGGTGCTCCCCTGCCTAGCCCCTCCCGCCGCCCACGCGGCGACGGATCAGCGAGTTCTCGGCGGGTGCCCCCGCCGCCCGCCCTCAGTTCAGCAGCTCTCCTCGGCCAAACTCCGCAGGCCTGTACACAGTCAGCGGATTTGTCTTCGCTGCCCCGCCAGACGGACGCAGCTGTGCGCGGCTCGAGCCGTCGTCGAGCCGCGCGGAGCCTACTTGTCGCCGGGTTCGTCGGGCGGTTCGCCAGGGTCCCGCTCGTCGCGGGCAGAGGCGCTCGGGTCGTCGTCACGCGGCGGCTCGGGCCTCGGCGGTGAGTCCGTGCGGGCTGACGCCTTGCGCGTTCCACGCAGCGTGACCAGCCGCTTCGTCGTCTCGTCCCCGCCCGTCTCTACGCGCGGCGATTGCTTCTGCGTCACCGACAGCGAGTCGCCCGCCAGGATGCGCGCGCCAAGTGCGTCGGCCTGCTGCTCCGGGTCGACCGTCGCCGCGTAGCCGCGCAGCTTCTCGCTCAGCGCGCGCAGCGCGTCCGATGACAGCCGCGCTCGCGGCGCCTCGAAGACCTCGTCCGCGGCGAGCACGGACTCGTTGTCCGGCGACGCGACGCTCGCGCCGTGCTGCACCTTCATCAGGTAGGTACCGGCGGGGAACTCTACCTCGTGGTCACCCTTCGCCCGCGCCCGACGCGCCTTCTCGTGCGCGTCCCGAAAGAACTCCGTCTCTTTCGCGCAGTGCTCCTCGAGCTCGTCGTCGTCGATCACGCGGAAGCTCGGGATCGGCCCCGGATTGCGCTTTCGCGGAGACGCCGGCTCCGCCCACGGGTGCTGCTTCATCAAGCGCTCGGCCCCGAGCACGGGGAACTTCCGCTCCTTGGCGTGCGCCTGCTCCATCGACCGCCGGGCCCGCTCGAGGTGCTCCACCACCCGGTCCGCCCCCAGCTCCCGCTGCAGCAGCGGCGGCATCGAGAAGCGAAGCTCTTCGATCGGCTCGGTCGTGCGCGGGTCGAAATACAGCGCCGGGCGCGCGACGCGGATCACCGTCCCCTTCATCATCGCCGGATCGCTCACGAAGCCCGGGTACTCGTCGACGGTCCGGGTCAGCCCGTCCTTCACCACCTGGCCGTCCGAGTAGTGCAGGTAGACGAGCTGCGCGGCCGAGTTCACGAGCCGCATGTGATGACTCCGCCCATCCCCGAACACGCGCGCTGGCGGCTCGAACCCGTGCTCCTTCAGGAACACCTTCACGAACTTCGACACCTCACCGTGGAACAGGCGCTTGAAGTCTGGCAGGTTCGCCTTCGTCGTCGTCACCGTGTCGTGCATGTGGTTCGGCTCGATGGTGATCTGATGCAGCAGCGCACCCGTCTTCCGCTGCGCGGCCGCCAGCGCGTAGAGGATCCCTTCGTGCAGCTCCGGCGCGAACGGCGTCAGGAACAGCTTCCGGAACGCGCACCGCACGGTCACCCCGTACGTCGCCGCCGCGTGGATCGACGGCGGGCTCACGACTTCCCTCTCTCGGCGCTGACGGGCACGCCGGCGGACTCCGCAAGCCCCGTTCCGGATCACCCACCATGTGATCTCGCGGACTTACAGCCGCCGATCGGCGGGGGTGGCGGGCCGAGGGGTGGCGGACGCCGGCCGAGAGGGGGCTCCAGGTCACCGAGCGCCGCGGCGAGCGGCGGAGGGCGTCGGGGGGAGGTCCGATATCTCGGCCACACGGGGCTCGTGGTCGCCCGAGGCCGACACCCAGGCTGCCCGGCTGTGCGAGCGGTCGAGCGTCAGCGCGTGACGGTGACCGCGAGGAGCGGGCGCGGCTGGGCCACGGGATCCTCCGAGAGCCCGAGCGCTCGCGCGGCGGACGGGGGCAGGAGGCGAAAGATCAGCTGGATCTCGGCGCGGGTGACGGAGCTGGGGACCGTCCACGTCAGCTGCCGCGCTTCGTCGGGCCGCAGGCGATTGTCCCGCGCGATCTCCGTCGCGTAGGGCGGCATCGTCGGCGCCCCCTCCGCGTCGACGTAGACCTTGTTCAAGACCGCGTCGGGGTCCTCGGTCATCGGGTCCTCTCGGAAGCTGCGCCAGACCTCGGCGCCCGCCTCGTCGAACCCGATCGCCCGCACGACCACCATCCGCCCCGGGAAGCCGCTCGGCATGGCGTGCTGCGTTCGGTTGCGGAGCGTCACCGCCAGCGAGGTGCCGGTGAGGCTCGGCGTGGCGGAGACCGCGGACGCCATGAAGGCGGTCCCCTGTTCGCCCTCGCGCCAGAGGTGGTGGGGACCCATGAAGGCATGGCTTCGGTGGGTGGCTCGGCTCGAGACCGCGCCGCTGGCGCCCTCCACCTGGGGCATGTGGCAGCTCGTGCAGCTCTGGTCGGCGCCAGCCTGCGCGTGCTCCGCGCCCGTGGTGCAGGTGGCGACGCCCTGCGGATTGCTCACCGCGTCGTGACATACGAGGCAGAGGGTGCGCCCGTCGGTGATCCAGGGCGCGGCGTCGCCGACGCCATGGGGCGCGGGGGCGCTGGCGGGCACGTCGTGCGGCCCACGCATCGCGCCACTCTGCGAGTAGGTCAGCGCGCGGGCGCCCATGCGCGAGCCCTCCCCTCGGTCGACGGACGCCAGACCGTGACACGCGGCGCAGCCCACCCCGACGCGCGCCGCTGGGCTGTCGGGGTTGGACGGATCGCGCGGCCCGTGACACTGAGCGCATCCGGACGCCAGCTCCGGCCCCTCCCTCTCCATGCGGAAGCGCCGCATCGCCCCGTACAGAGGATCTTCGTCGTGATGAGCGTGGGCGTGCATGCTCGTCCGCCACTCCTCGACGACGGTCGCGTGGCAGCTCGCGCACGCGCTCGGATCGTCGATGTCGATCGCCGCTCGAGGCGGCTCGGGCGCCTCGATGACGGATGGGGTCTCTGGCTCGTCATCGCATCCCGCGGCGAGGGCGAGCGTGGTCAGGAGAAGGAGAGCTGCGGCGCGTAGGCTCATGTCGCTCCGGTCGGCAGATTCGCCCTCGACGCCTGAACCAAGACCGGGGCCGAAGGCGAACGCCGGACCGACATGCACCCCACCACCCATCTCGCAACGACGCGGAGCGGCTGTCGATGAACGCTCGGAACCGTAGCGCTCGCGTGCGACCCTCACGGCAAGTGCAGTTTCGACCGACAGCGTCGAGAAGGCGTTCATGCGCGCTACCCTCACTTCGGAAGCGCCGCGCAGCCCTCTCGAGGACGTGCGACGATGTGGGAGCCGCGGATCGAGGAGGGCCACTCGACGCATTGGGACTTCGGCATTCACTCTACTGGCACCTCTTGCAGACGAACATGGAGCAGCTGGTGAGGCGACGGCTCACACTGTTGGGTGGCGCCGTTCTGGTCATCCTGTGTCTCGCTTGCGCGGCCTTCTCGTTCGCACCAAACGGCGATTTGATGATCGAGAACCGCTCGGGTGACGATCTCTGTGATGTGAAGATATACTCTCAGATGACGTTCTGGTCTACGCGCGTTCAGGACGGCGCTTCGGTGAGATTCTTCGTGCATCTGTCCGGTACCGAAGAGGGCGGGCTCCAAAGCATCATCCGCTATCGGCGATGTCCGACGGACGACTTCGAGTACATGAGACTCGGTGACTACACCTACCCGGTACCGGGGGACAGCTTCTACATCAGGATCAACCCCGAGGGCTTGCCGCCAAGCGTATGGCTGAATGGAGAACCGGTTGCCGAGTAGAAACTCGCGCGCACCTCGCGTTTTCGGCGATCTTGGTGCTGGCGCTGGCTCCGCCATTTTCGGCCCCGCAGGACGCTCCCAGAGTCGCACAGCAGACTCGCGTGCAGAAGACTGAGAGTCACGATTGGAGCTCAGAGCCGGAGCCCCCTCTACTGCGCACTCTTGGACAATGACACGCACGACCACTGGTGGTGGGACAACAGCGCATCACACAATCGTGAAGAGGTCGTTGGCGAGGAGACCGGACGCCCTCTGATCTTCGGTTCAGAGGTGACCGACATCCCGGACGAGCTCGCGGAGCCGCCGAGCGGGGACTGAGCTCGCTTGGCGCTCGGAGCGCGGGGACCTCCGCGTGAGCCCCCCCTCGAGATCACCGTGCCGCACGACGACGACGCCTGGCGCGCCCGAAGTGGATGACGGGCTTCCGGGACTCCGCGCGAGGTATCCTCCGAGCGCGTGATCATCCAATGTCAGAACTGCGGCGCGCCCCTGCAGGTCGACGGGACCAGGACCTTCGTGGACTGCCGGTACTGCGGCCTCTCCAACAAGGTGAAGAAGTCCGTCACGCTCTTCACGCACGAGCCCGCCGACTGGCAGCCGCCGGCGAGGTGGACGCCCGAGATGCAGAAGTCGGTCTCGAGAGGGGCCGCGGTGGCGGGCGGCGCCGCGGCGGGGGGCGTCGGCCTCGCCGGCTGCATCTCGGCGCTCGTCCTCGTGCTCGGTCTGGGCATCGGTGCCCTGGTGTTCCATCGCGTGAACCGCGCGGTCGAGGGAGCCACGGGGGGAGCGGGGATCTTCCCATCGGCGCTCTCGTGGGACGGCTCGGCGCCCTTCTCGTGCGGCGGCAACTCGGACGTGCGCATCGAAGGCGTCACCGCCAACCTCCCGGGCCAGACCGCGATCACCGCGAGCCTCAACTGCAGCGTCACGCTGGTGGACTCGCACATCACCGCGGCGCGCGGGATCGACGCGTCCGGCAACGGCGTGATCCGGCTCGAGAACAGCACCCTCGACACCACCGGGCCGGGGATCGTGGTGAGCATGAACAAGAACCTCGTGCTCGTGAACAGCCGCGTCACCGCGGGCGGCGTGGGCGTCGAGGCGAGCATGAACTCCGAGATCACGATCGATGGCGGGAGCGTGCAGGGCTCCCCGGTGGCCGTGCGCCCAGGCCGTCACGGCATGAGCAACAACGGCGGCCAGCTCATCGATCAGCCCTGAGCACGCACGCGCGCTCTCTCCGATCCGGGGGGCCGCGTCTCAGGCAGCGGTCCCGTGACCGACGGTGGCGGTGTTCGCCAATCGGATCGGCCCGTCGCCCCAGCGGGCCTCGACGGCTTCGTAGAGAGACGCCTTCAGCCGATCTCGCCCCGCGTGCCCGATGCGGTCGAACATGACCTGCATCGGGGGCGCCCCGACGGTCAGCATGCTCCAGAGCGCGTCTGCGCCGTCGAGCACCAGCACGCGCTCCACCTCGTCGACCGCGACGTCGGCGAAGCCCGCCGCCTCGAGCTCCGCGGCGAACTGGTCGGTGTCGGCGAGGCTGAACAGCGGCGGCGGGCTCGACGGTGGAGGCAGGTCCGGGAACGCGCGCTGCATGGCGCCCATGAAGATCGCGAACACCTCGAGCTTCTCCGGTCCCGCCCAGCCGCTCACCGCCACGCGACCGCCGGGGCGGAGCGCGCGTCGGAGCTCGGAGAAGCCCCTGGCCCGCTCGGGGAACAGCATGAGGCCGAAGCTGCTCGCCGCCCGGTCGAAGGAGCCGTCGTCGACCGTCAGCGCCTGTCCATCCATGACCGCGAGGGTGACGTTGTCGTGCCCGGAGGCGTCGACGCGCTCGCGGAGCACCTCCAGCATCTGCGGCGCGAAGTCCGTCGCGAGGACGGAGCCCGCGCGCGCGGCGAGAGACAGTGTCAGCGCACCGGTGCCGGCGGCGACCTCGAGCACGGAGTGGCTCGCGTCGAGATCGAGGCGCTCGACGATCGCGTCGGCGTAGCGCTCCATGAACGTGGGGGCGATCGTGGCGTAGCCACGGCTCGCCGCGCCCCAGGCTTCGGGCGTGTTCGGGTTCTCGGTCGCCATCGGTCGAGCCTACGCGACGACGTCGAGAGGAGCGACGCCGCCACCGACGATCGCCGTGACGGCGCTCGGCTCAGCTCGTGAGGCGATCGCGGAGCGCCCCCAGAAGCTTGGCTCCGTCGCCCCGCCAGGCCGCGCCGTGCATGCAGGCGAGCACTCGGGGCTCGGTTCCGGCGAGCTTGTCCAGCAGCGCGCCGGTGCTCGGACCGTGCGCGTAGTACTCCATCTGCGCTCTCATCGCCTCGCTCGGCTCGAGGATGTCGTCCTCCGTGATGGGAGCGTGCGACGCGCCCGGCTGCGTGAGCAGATCCCCGCAGAGGAGGGTCCCGGTGGTCTCCTCGAAGAGGTAGCCGCAGTCCCAGCCGTGCGGCAGATGGGGCGTGTCGAGCCAGCGGACTCGATGGCGACCGAGCGAGAGGACCTCGCCGTCAGCCATGCCGCGAGACTCGCGGTCCGCGTAGTCGTCGGCGGAGGTCATCTTGGCGAGCATGCCGCAGAGCGGCGACGCGCTCGGAGCCGCCGCGAGCATCTCGTTGAGACCTCCGCACTCGTCCGCCTCGAAGTGCGAGTAGCCGACGTAGCGAAGCTTCGCGATCGGCGTCACCGCCTCGATCGCCTGCCGTACGAGCGGGAACATCTTCCGCGGCCCCGTGTGGAAGAGCAGCGGCTCCTCGTCGTCGATCAGGAACTGGTTGAAGGTGAACCCGGCCGGCAGCGCGGGGTTGGGAGGGAGCGGCGTGCTGATGCGGTAGATGCCGTCAGCGATCTCGTCGATGCGGGTCTGGGTCTCGGGGTTCGTGATCGTCATGCGTCGTCTCCTGGAGGCGGTTCGGCTGGTTGCGGGCGTCTTCGATGACCTGGGCGCGAGTGACTGGTGGCTGGGCGCGGCGCTCAGGACGCCGCCACGCGGGGCGTCGGCTCGGGGCCCGACGGCGCCGGGGTGCGGCTCGATTCGCCGTCCTCGAGGGACGCCAGCGTCTCGGGGAAGTAGCGCGCTCGCATTCGCTCGCAGTAGCCGACCAGGTTCTCGAGTGAGGCGCCGTGCTGGAAGAGGGGGTTGTCTCCCTCGACGTAGACCGAGACCCCGAGGAACCCGAACACACAAGCGTCCAGCGACGAGGGTCGATCGCCGAGCGCGTAGGGACCCTCGCCGATCAGCTCGGAGAGCGCGTCGAGGTCTTCGATGCCCTGCTGCACGATCACCTCCGGCGCGTGACGCCCCATGCCGCGCGCGTGCAGCTGCTTGGCGAGAGCGCGCTTCATCACGGTCGGCACGATCCAGCGCAGGGGGATCGGCAGCGCCGACGCGAACTCCGCCATGCGCTCCTCCCCGCCGCGCCCCAGGAAGAGCTGGTGCTCGAAGCACTGGTGGAAGTGCTCCTCCAGCATGCGTTGGACCGCGACCGCCCTCGCCCTCTGGGCGCCGTCGAGGTGGTCGTCGAGATCGACGCCATGGCGAGCCGCGAGGTGCTCGATGATCAAGCTCGAGTCGCCCATGCGGACGGTTCCCTGCTCGATCCACGGCACCTTGCCCTTGGGGCCCTTGCTCGGGTTGTTCTCCTCCTCGAACTCGTAGGGGATCTCCGCCATCCGCAGCCACGTGGCGAGCTTCAGCGGGAAGGGTCCGCTCGTCTCGAACGGCACCCCCCAGCCGGTGCCGAACGCGAAGAGGCGGATGGTCGGGTCCTGAGTCGCATCGGGCATGTCGTGTCCTCCTTTGGACGGGAGAGCAGCCTATCAGCGATTTCTGACCGCCGGTAGAATCAAGTTACCCTTGGTCGAATTTTCTGAGAGGTGGTCGATTTTACTGACCGATGGTAAGGAAAGGCATGTCTCGGCCCCGTCGCCAAGCCCTCAAGGAGCAACGCCATGACCAGGTTCGGGAGGAGATCCTCGAGGCGACGATGTCGGTGCTGCTCCGCAAGGGGCCCGGCGGTTTCACCCTGAATGCGGTCGCCAGGGAGCTGCAGCTCACGAAGGCCGCGCTCTACTATTACTTCGACTCGAAGGAGACCCTGCTCTTCGAGCTCATCTACCGAGGCCTGGACCGCCAGACCCAGACCGTCGGCGACGCCGTCGAGGCGACCGACACGGGCGCAGACGCCCTCGAGGCGATGATCCGCGCGACCGCGGGCTACTACGGCGCCCGCATGGACGAGCTCCGGCTGACCTACATGATGCCGCAGGCGGACAGCGCGGGGAGCATGTCCATGACGGACGAGCGGTTCGAACGGCTCCGACCATTCAACGACCGCATCTTCGGCGCCGTGGCGGAGCGCATCGAGGCGGATCAAGAGGCGGGACGGATCCCAGGGCATGTCCCGGCGCGTCGGCTCGCCTTCGTCGCCCACACGTCGGTGCTCGGCATGTTGCTGATGGAGGGCCTGGTCGAGAGCGTCGACGACCCTCTCTTGCACGCGCGCCCCGCCATGGTGGACGAGCTCGTACGCGCGTTTCATGCGCGGTTGCGCCCCGGCGGCTGAGGCGGAAGACGGAAGGACCAGACCCGGGCGGGAGACCCGGGCCCCCGTCGACAACCTTACCTGCTCTACAATCGCGCCGGACCAGGCCCGCCTGGATCGCCCCACCAGGGATTGACTCTACCTCGTGCGGGCGTGCCCCGACCTGCCCGCACCCGCCCGCACCTGCGGGCGCCGCGATCGCGTAGAATCCATCGCGTGGGGACCGACCCGACCAACGGCTCGCCGATCACCGTCCGCGAAGCCGGCCCGGTAACCATCACGATCTTCGACGGCGAGCAGCTGGAGGCCGACGTCGACGCGTACCTGGAGGGGCTGCGCGAGCTCCACGACCGCGACCGACCGTACATCGGCGCCTCGCTGATGCTCCGGTACTCGGCGGCGCCCGGTCAGCTTCGGCGCGTCGGCGAGTGGATGCGTGAGCACAAGGACGACGTCGCGCGGCTCTGCGTCGGCAGCGCTATCATCGCGCCCCGCGTAGGGTTCCGGTTCGTGCTGTCGAGCCTCTTCATGATCCAGCGGATGCCGATGCCCTACACGGTCGTGTCGGGTTCGCGCGAGGCGGCCGAGTGGATCGAGCTCCGAGCGCGGTCGGTCGATCTCCGCGTGCCGGACGATCTCGCCGCGGTGCTCGCCGAGGAGCTCCGCGGGCGAGGGTACGACGGCGCCTGATGCCTGCTCCACGAGCGCACGGCGCTCGGAACTACCGACCACTCCTCGAGGCAACGAGCCACGTCGTTCGGACCGAGCTCGGCGTCCGCGCTCACGCCCGTGAGCGACTCGACCAACGCGAGGTCCGCTTCCGGGCAGGCGCGCGCGTGCAACGCCCGAAGGGTCTCGTCGGCTCGAGGCCACACGAGGTGCACGCGAGTCCCGGCGGGGGAAACACGAGGCATCGAGAGCAGCACTCGACGTGCATCCGCCTCGGAGAGATCGCCCGCCGCCTCGAAGCGCAGAGTCCGCCAGGGGCCAGCTCGCAACCGCACGGACGCATCGATCACACCGGCTTCTGGCTCGCCTCCCACGTAGAGCTCGAACTCCTCGGGCGCCGCCACTCGCCGCTGACGGTTGACTGCATCGGGCGTGCGTCGTTGACGGCCCGACACCGTGATTCGACTCGAGCCCGTGGTGTCGACCAGGACGAGCGGGTCGCACGGTGAAGTCGGAGATCCGGTGACGCCCCAGCCGCTCGGCGGGACGAGCGCGGGTCCAGGCACCGACAGGACGGCCCCGTCGAGCGCGCGAAAGAACGCGGAGCGCCGGTCGCCGTCATCGCCGACCGGTTCGCCGACGGAATCCTCGACGAGTCTGGCGCGCTCTCGGAGCGGCTCGGCACGCGATGTGGGCTGGAACGACGCGAGGCGTCGGAGCACCGTGGCGAGCACCGCCGGGTCGTACCCAGCCGCGCGCAGGAGGGTGATCGCGCGCCGGTCCGCTTCGACCTCGTGCTCCAGCGCACGGTAGACGCTCCAGGTTCCTGCCTGAATCGCGGCGATGCGCTCCCCACTCTGCTCGAAGCCGCCGTGCCCCATCTCGTGGGCGAGGACCGCCGCGAGCTCCGCTTCGCTGCGCAGCCGCACGACGAGCCCGAGCGAGACGTAGACGTATCTTCCGGCGATCCCGAACGCCCACACGCGACCGTCCGAGAGCAGGCGGAACGTCGTGCCTCCCCGAGCGCTCGGCGACTCCAAGCGGGCCCCGACCGAATGGAGGTAGGTCTCGAGGCTGCGATTGGGGAACGAGCCGACGCAGCTCGTGACCGTGGCGTCGAGGCGCTGCAGCAGCGCGGGCTCGACGCGCCGAGGGCCTTCGGAGACGCCCTGGCGGTCGGCGTGGACACGGCTCTGCGATGTCGCGCCGCAACCCATCGAGGCCACCAGCGCGACGGTCGCCGTGAGAAGGCGGACGGAGGGGGCACACCGTGCTTCCGGACCGATCACTCAGCAGGCGTCCTCGCACTGACTCGAGATCTCGTCGCAGCTCGTGCGTTCGACGCATCGCAGACACCCGGCCGCGTCCTCTGTGAAGGTGCGGTGATTCTCGACGCAGACGTCGATCTCGCTCTCCTCGAAGCGGCCGCAATCGACGAGGTGCTCACAGATCCGCCGCTGGGTGGAGAGCTGCGGGGGACACCCGAGGCGGGTGCGCTCGAACGGGTCCGTCTCGAAGACGCAGCGATCACACCCTCCGAGGGCCAGAAGCAGCGTGACAGCGGCCACGATCGAGCGTCCCATCTCCGCATGCTACGCGGGCCCGGCGATCGTCTCCCCAGTCGGACTGCTCGGCGATCGGCCTGGAAGAGCGCGCAGCCGCCGGCGCCGAGCTCTGGGCACAGCGCGGCACCCGAACGGTCGCCGTGCGCTGGTTGGCTGCGGTGAATCGGGCGCTCGCGCCTCACTCGATGATCGCGGGAACCGCGGCGAGCTCGTAGCCCACCGAGAGCTGCCCGCAGACTTCGGGGTCGGCCGTGGGCGCGATGTCCGCGACCGACTCCACGATGCTCCGGATGGTGGCGCTCGCGTTCGTGAAGATCGGCTCGACGGCCGCGCTGATCTCGTCGACGAGCTCATCGGCGGACACGACCCCGCCGAGGACCATCGCGTCGAGACCGTCGGAGTGGATGTCGAAGCGCAGCTCGACGCGCTCGTGGTGATCGGGCGGCAGCGCGAGACGCTCGCGGCGCTCGAAGGGGATGTCCATCGCCTCGAAGCGCGCGCGCACGCGGCCGCGGAACAGACTCGCGTCGGGATCGACGGCGAGGGTCCGAAGGAGCTCGAGCGTCTGGCCCGCGGCGAGCTCGCCGCTCGGTTCGATCGCGGGCGCGCGCCCTCCAACGACGCGCGCCTGGTGGACCGAGACCTCGACGCGCGGGTCGACGTCGAGGCTGTCGACGCCTCGAACCTGCACCGCGAGGAGGAACGCGCCTCGCCGCAACGAGTCGGCGATCAGCGCCTGGAAGCAGCCGTCGGGGGCCGACGCTGGACAGTCCGCGGGATCGAGCAGCCCCTCCGCCGTCCCCACCAGCCCCGCGACCGCGTTGTCGGCCCCCACGTGCGCCGGGTCGTAGCGGCCCGGGCCGTCCTCGTTGAACTGCTCGCAGTCCGCGTCGGGGGCGGTCCAACCGGATCCCGAATCGATCCCATCGACGTTGAACCCGACGACCCCGCGGTCGTCGTCGGGGGCGGACAGGGAGAACGACGTGACGACGTAGGTCAGGCTCGTCCCTCCGAGCTCGACCGGCAAGACATCCACCGACCGGTCGGCGAGGATCGGCTCGCTCGTCTCGCAGGGCGGGTCATTCCCGTCCGCGCACGCGTGGTCCCATGCCTCGAACGTGCAGGGTCCGTCGATGCCCTGTTCGCAGTACGGAGAAGGCGCGCACGCGGAGACCGCGACGGCGAGGACGATGAGCCGGCAGAGTCGAAGCATGTCCGACGTCAGTGCAAGGAGCGATCCTCGCGGCGAACTCGAACGGCGTGACTCTGGGCGTGAATCCCAGCCACACGGGGGCGTGCCAAGCGGTGCCGCGGCCGTCCGGGTCGGACAGGAGCTCTCGATGGCGTGCGCGGTCGACCCCTCAGAGGAGGGCGGCGGCTTCGTCTCGGTGCGCACGCAAGGCGACGTGCTTCGGGGTGCGCCCCGCATCGTCTCGCGCGCTTCGGTCCGCGCCCGCCTCCAGCAGCACCCGGATCACGCGCACGAACCCGGCCTTCGCGGCGGTGTGCAGCGCCGTCGCACCCTTCGGGCCCCGGGCGTGAAGGTCCGCGCCCAGGTCCAGCAGCCGCCGCACGCGCTCCGGTCGTTCACCGCGGTCGCCGCGACAGACGTAGACGAGCGCCGGCCAGCCGCCCCACTCGGTCGCGTTGGGGTCACAGCCGGCCGCGAAGAGCCGCTCCCGCAGCCCGTCCTCGAGGTCGACGGCCCAGGTCGCGCGCGCTGTCGCCGGGTCGACCCCCGCGTCCAGCAGCCGCTCCACGAGCGCGCGCTCACCCCGGGTCATCTCGAGGAGCAAGGCGTCGTGCCCCGCCACGCGCGCGCCCGCCGCGAGCAACGCTTCGACGAGCGCGACGTGTCCGCCGGCCACGGCGTGGTGGAGCGGGGTCACCGCCCACACGGAGTCCGCGGCCTGCGGGGCGTCGAGGAGCGACGCGTCTCGCTCGAGGTGGTCCCGGACGGCGTCGAGCTCGCCCAGAAAGGCCGCCGTGTAGACGTCGTCGGTCGTGCGTGGGGCGAGCAGCGAGGCGCAACCATGTTTGCGATTGCGAATCGCGACGGCGAGCGGCTTGCACAGAACGAAGGTCTCGTGTCGGTAGCGCCCCGCGAGGTCGGCGTCGGCGCCGCGCGCGAGCAGCGCCTCCACGAGCGGGAGCCGCCCCTTGTTGGCCGCCTCCCAGAGGAGCGTGCGTCCGTGTCCGCCGCTCTGCGCGTCGAGGAGCTGCGGATCGCGGTCGAGGAGCGCGAGCACGGCGTCCAGCTCGCCTTTGGCCGCGAGCTTCAGCGTGGCGTCCGCGATCGACGGCATGCGAGAGCATAGCGCGACGACCCGCCGTGGGCGCTGAGCCCGCCCAGCCGGAGCTCGACGAACGAACAGGTTCCGCTTGACCGCCGGCATAACATCGTTATGTAATGCCCATAACACCGTTATGGACGATGACCTGACAGAGACCGTGTACCGCGCCCTCGTGGCCCGCGAGCTGGACGACGCCGATCTGAGCGCCCGCAAGCTCTGCCGGCTGTTGGGCAAGACGACCGGAGCGCTCTACCACCGCTTCGGCTCGCTCGATGGGCTGCTGTTCGCGGTGAGCCAGCGCGGATACGCGGACCTCACGACTCGGATGCAGGCGGTGTTCCGCGAGCGGAGCGACCTCGCCGACGTGGCCGAGGCGTTCGTCGAGTTCGGTCTCGATCACCCCGAGCTCTATCCGCTGATGTTCGAGCGCCGCTTCGACTGGGCGGCCCTGCGCGCTCGAGGGGTCTTCGACGCGCCGGTGGAGAGCGAGAAGCTGCTCCAGGCGCTCGCGTGCGTGCTCGAGCAGGCCGGCTCCGCCGACGTCGAGATGGACGGCCGGCTGCTCTTCGCGGGGCTGCACGGGCTGGTCTCCCTCGCGGCGAGCGGCCGCGCCAACGTCGGCGCGCTCGACCGCACCGACCGAGATGTCGCTCGCGCCGCCGCGCGAGCTCTCGCGCGACGCATCCTGCCGTCGGGCGAAACCGGAGATGACAGACGATGACGAGCTTCAGCCAGACCCTGACCCTCCCCAACGGCCAGCGCCTCTCGAACCGCATCGCCAAGAGCGCGATGAGCGAGCGCCTCGGCGACGCGGACCACGCCCCGAGCGAGGAGCTGATCCGGCTCTACGAGCGCTGGGGCCGCGGCGGCGCGGGGCTGCTGATCACGGGGAACGTCATGATCGATCACGCCGCGCTCGGTGAGTCGGGCAACGTCGCCGTCGACGACCGGCGCGCGCTCCCCGCGCTCACGGCCTGGGCGCAGGCCGCGAAGGCGGACGGGTCCAAGGTCTGGATGCAGATCAACCACCCGGGGCGCCAGAGCCCGCGCACCCTCGTCGCGCGCCCGGTCTCGGCCTCCGCGGTTCCGCTGAAGGGCGAGGCGCGCCTGATGTTCGCCAGGCCGCGCGCGCTCGAGGAGGACGAGATCGAGGCGATCATCGCGCGCTTCGCCACGACGGCCGCGATCGCGGAGGAGGCCGGCTTCGACGGCGTACAGATCCACGGCGCGCACGGCTACCTCATCAACCAGTTCTTGTCGCCGCACACCAACCGACGCCAGGACGCGTGGGGCGGGGACCCGGAGCGCCGACGTCGCTTCGTGCTCGAGGTCGTCCGCGCGGTCCGACGCACCGTGCGCCCGGGCTTCTCGGTCGGCCTCAAGCTCAACTCGGCCGACTTCCAGAAGGGCGGGTTCGACGACGGCGAGTCGGTGGCCGTGGTCGAAGCGCTCGACGCCGAGGGCCTCGACCTGATCGAGGTCTCGGGGGGCACCTACGAGTCGGCCAAGATGTTCGAGGAGACCGTCCCGACCCGGGACAGCAGCCGTCGTCGCGAAGCGTTCTTCCAGGGCTACGTCGAGATGGTGCGCGAGCGCGTCCGCACGCCGCTCATGCTCACGGGTGGCCTGCGCACGCGCGGCGGCATGGAGCACGCGCGTGAGAACGGCGTGGACGTGGTCGGCCTGGCCCGCCCGATCGCGCTCGAGCCGGACCTCCCCGCGCGGCTGCTCGACGGCTCCGCGCAGGCCGCGCGCCCGGTCCGGCTCGCGACCGGCTTCAGGAGCCTCGACTCGGTGATCCAGGGCTCCTGGTATCAGACCCAGATCGATCGGATGGGGCGAGGCCTGGAGCCGAACCCGAAGCTCGGTCGCCTCCTGCCGGTCCTCCGCTACTTCCGCCCCCGCCGCAGCACGAGGTGGACCCCGCGCCCCGCAGCGGTGCAGCCCCAGCCGGCGGCGAGCGCGCGGGCCTGAGAGCGGGCCGCCCGCCTCGGCGGATGCGACGGGACGCGCGTCGCTGACGACGCCGCGTCGTCACGACTGACGGCGCGCGTCGATCTCGCGACGCCGTGGCGTGCGAGAGACCCGCGGGAGCCTGGCACCACATCCGCGACGGACGCTCTCGCTTCGACGTTCGTGAGCCACGGGGTTCGGGCCGCCGGTCGCGTACGAGTGATCGCTCGGCGACGGGACGACGGCGGGCGGCGAGGCGCTGATCCACGACTACACGTTCCGGGAGGCGACCAACCCTTCGCGCAGCGGTCCGGAGGTGCGGTCGTGCCGCCTCTGGAGATCGCCAGCACGCGCTCGCTCGGCGAGGCCGAGATGCACGGGGCGACTCGGAGCGCGGCGTCCTAAGCACTTGCAGATGGCGAGCGGCTTGGCGCGAACTGACGATTGTGCATAGCTCACTGCATGCAAACGAGAGCCGGACCTGGCGCCTTGTTCATCGTCGGTCTCACCCTGGGCTGCGGGAGCGCGACCGCGCCTCTCCCGGACCTCGCCGCGCCCTACGACCTCGGTCCCAAGGTGCAGCGGCTCGAGCGAGACCTCGGCTTCAGTCGGTCCCAGACCCGCGAGTTCCCACAGGTCCAGGCACCCGAAGACATCGCCCCCCCGCGGTGGATGGCCGTAGAGGCGCACGGCGCACGCGGCCCGCTCGACGAGCTCGACGGCCGCGGCCTCGTCGTCGAAGCGAGCGAGTACGGCGATCTCGAGGTCCCGCCCGCGCACCACCTCCTCCCCGCCGCGTCGCGCGCCGCGCACGGCAAGGACGTGGACTGGATCGCGTTCGTGACGCGCGTGCTGCTGGAGGCGGAGCTGGAGGAGAGCATCGTGCTGGTCGAGCGCGTCGACCTCCGACTCACGCTGGTTCGCTCCGAGCGCGTCGTGGCGCGTGGCACCGTCGAGGCGGTGCCGGCCCGGACCAGCAGCGTCGGCGGTCACGTGCCCGACTCCGCGGTGAACGGTCTCCTGCAACGAGCCCTCGAGGCGGCGCGCGGCGCTCCGGAGGTCGTCGCCCACGATCCCCTCGTTCTGGAGGGCTGCCTCGCCGACCAGATGGTCACCCCCCAGGAGACGGAGGCCAGCCCAGCATGCGTCGCTGGACGCCTGACGGAGTGCCTGGCCAGCTGTCACGCGGGCAACGGACGAAGCTGCGCCGAGGCGGCGTACGTCCAGGAGGCGGCCGACGACTCGACCACGCTGCCGCTCTATGCCGAGGGGTGCGGCTACGGGGACGTCAACGCCTGCGTCAACTGGGCGGCTACCGTCTGGACGCTGTCGCGGACGGAGCAGCTGGAGGCGACGGACGACGCCATGCGATGCATCATGCGAGTCTTCGAGCGCGCCTGCCAGCAGCATGAGCCGTTCGGCTGCGGCATGTTTGCCAGGGGGCTGGTGACCGGGCTGAACGGGGCGGTGGAGGTGGACGTCGATCGCGCCGAGGCGCTGCTCGTGCACACGTGCCAACGCTACGGGGTGTTCCCCTGCGATGTCCTGGGCACACTGCGCAGGCAAGGGGAGCTGGGAGAGGACGCCGCAGCGCTCGCCGACGAGGCCACACAGCGCGCGTGCGACACCGGCTACACCCCCGCCTGCGATGCGCTCACGCCATGAAGGCCAGAGAGACCGCGCCTGGTCCCGATGATCAGGCGATCCGGAAGGTCTCGCGAATGATCTCCGCCGCCCTTCGCATCGACGCCGCGGCGAGCGGGTCCTCGCGGGCCGGGACCCCCGCGAGACCGAGGAGGACGGTCATCCCGCGGCCCTGCGTCACGTAGACCCTCACGTCGGCCGCCGCTTCCCCGAGCACGGTGCGCCCGCGGCGAAGCCATCCGCGCTCGAGGCCGCCGAACGGCTCCGCGTCTTCGATGGGGGCCCAGCTCACCGGTGCGCCGAGCGACTCGGCGTGGCGCTCGATCAAAGCGTCGGGCGACTCCTCGTCGCGCTGTGACACCAGGCTGAGTCGACCGAGCAGCTTGTCGCCCACGACCTGCCACAGGTTCGTGACGAACGGGCCGTCGCTCCCGTCGCTGACCTCCTCGAGCTGCCACGACTCGGGGTAGAAGCAGAGGATGTCGTTGGGCGTCTTGCGCGCGAGCTGGCTCAGCCGCTCGTTGTAGTCCCACGGCGTGGGATTCAGGAGGCGGAAGCTCGCGAGCATCGAGGTGAACGGATCGGCGAAGACCGGGTAGTCCGACGCCGCGGTTCGCGCCTCGAGCACGTAGAGGCGGCCGCCGTCCGCGCCGCCATCCTTCACCGTCCACCACCGCGCGAGGGAGGGAACGTCCCCGACCTGGCGCGTCAGGACATCGAGCAGATCTCCGCCCGGGCTCGGGACGCGACGGGACTCCACGATGGTGCGGCTCGGCCCGAGGAGCGCCTCGAGCACGTCCGCGGGCGCGATCTCGCGCCGCAAGAAGATGCCGGTGATCTCGAGCTCCGCGAGCGGCTCGCCGAGGGTCTGGAAGAGGGCGACCTGGACCGGCGAGTGCAGGTTGCTCGGCGTGGCCGGAGGCAGGTCGACCGGGCGGAACCGCTCGGGGAGCAGCAGCTCGTAGTGGCCGACCGGGTCGGGGCCACGCTCGTCGGTCAGCTTGGCGCCACGCTGGGCGACGCGCGGATCGATCTGAAGCTCGGGCAGGGTCATCGTCAATCTCCCACGATCACGGTGCCGGCCCCCGAGACGATGAGGTTGGGCCCGGCGTCACCGGTCTGGCCCTCCTCCTTGCCGTTGCCGCCGATCGTCACGCTCACACCGGCCTTGAGGCCGAGCAGGAGCGCGAGCTCACCGGCGAGATCGAAGTGGGCTTCTTCCAGGTAGTTGTCATAGTAGGCCGCGAAGCGCCCGTCTGCGCCGACGCTGGCCGCCGAGGCGCCCTTCGTGACCTCGATCTTCACGGGCGTCGCGAGGAGCTCTCGACCCGTCTCGCTCATGCCCGCCACGGTGAGCGCGCCGATCGCGGCCGGCCCGAAGACGGGGGAGGTGGCGAGGCCGGCCAGGAAACCGCCAGCGGTTGTGTCGACGACCCCGGTCACCGAGCCCGAGGCCGCGCTCGCGGTGGCCCCTCCATCGACGATCACGCCGGTGTACCGACCGTCGCTGCCCGCGAGGAACTCGCCCCCCACCTCTGCTTCGAAGAGGGAGCCCTTGCCTTCGACCGAGACCTCGTCGGTCACGTTCAGGGTCCCCTCCGTGTCGAGGGCGGATCCCCGGAGATTGAGCTTCGCCCTCTGATTGAGGGGGATCGGCCCGTCGATCGCGTTCTCTCCGCGAACGTAGGTCGCCTCGCCCTCGAGGACCGCGACCTCCATCGCGAACCGGCCGTGCTCCCCCTCGATCTCGAACCCCATCAAGGAGCCGTCCATCACGAAGCTGTCGAGCGTGCCGTCGCGGTTGGAGTCCTTGAGGATCCCTTCGAGGTGCGGGCCGTGGCCGTTCGTCTCCTCGACGATCTCCTCGAGGGTCTTGTCGCTCCCGTGGACCGAGAGGATGAACCGGACGAGGTCGCCCTGCCCTGGCCCGGCCGCGCTGGCGCCTTCGCAGGCGCATCCGTCGCCCTTCCGGGCGAAGCCGCGACCATTGACCAGCACCGTCTTCGACGTCTCGGCAACCGTGGCGGTGCCGTGCACGTCGCATTTCACGAGGTCGAACAGGCGGGCCGACGCGAGGCCCTCCGTGAGGACGTTCGGCGATCCGGTGACGATGGTCCCCCCGTGGGTCACGGGGTCGGTCTGGCGCGCTGCGTCAGGCATCTCAGCTCAGGCGGACGAGCGCGCGGTGGAACGGGGTCGGGGGATCTCGTCCCTCGGGGAGGCAGCTTCGACCAGGTCCATCTTCACTCCTGTCGGGAACCGTGCGCAGGGTACGGATCATGCGCCCGGATGGATCGGTCGCGGAAGAACTTTCTCCGCGCGCCCCCGTGAAACGGCCCCTCGCTCCCGCTCACGACGGCCCGTCCGCGGCGGGGTCGCTCGCGGCGGACGGGACCGGCTCACCGTCGGCGTCGAACCAACCGACGCCCGACGCGGGGCAGGCGAGGTAGACCACGGTGCGCTCGGCGCCGGGCCAGGCGCGCAGCGCCGGCGCACGCATCTCGAACGTGTCGCCGTCGTACGGCACGATCTCGATCGGGTCGTCGGACGTGGTGACGTGGAGCCGGTCCTCGGGCAGCGTTGGCGGGCAGGACTCCGCGGAGGTCCGGGCGCGAGCCCACGCGAGCGCGGCGCGCAGGAGCGCGAGGTTGGAGTCGGCGACGAGGAGCCGCGCGAGGTACGTGTCGTACGTCTGCAGCAGCTGCTCCTGCGACCAGCGGATCATCTCGGCGCGGTTGCTGCGGGGACCGAGCAAGACGAGGCGCCACTCCGGCGGCAGCGCGCCGGCGTCCGCCGACCGCTCCCTCAGCGCGGCGAGACACGCCTCCGCGCCCGCCCCCTCGGGGCACCAGGAGAGGTCCATCGCGCTCGCGCTCATCACCATGAGGTCCCTCGCCTCGTCGTTCAGCGGCACCACGTCTGCGGTCGCGTTTCGCTCCGCGCGCCAGAGCACGTGTTGCGGGATCTCGTCCCCCAGCAGCGTCAACAGCGTCGCGTCGAGCGTGTCGACGTCGGTCGCCGAGAGCTCCGGGTCCGCCAGCAAGAGCGTCACCGCGTGCGACAGCAAGATGCCCTCGGCCGCGACCGAGCTCATCGCGACCAGCAGGTGGGCCGGTCCACGCCGAAGGTCGCGGATGACCGCCAGCCCTTGCAACAACAATTGCATCCCCTCGAACGTGCTCCCCTCGCGGGCGAGCCGCCGAGCGCGCAGGCCCACGACCTTGGCGATCTGGATCATCGGCAGGTAGTTCGGGTCGGGGTCCCACCCCGACGGCGCGGGCCGCGCGGGCGTACAGAGGTCGGTCGTCGCGGCCAGGCGAGCGACCTCCTCGTCGAGCCCCTCGCAGGCGGCCTCCGCCGCGTCGATCTCGGCCGAGCGCGCGGGAGGTCCATGGGTGCGCATGTACCGCGCGTTCTCCACGGGGGGCGTGGTGACGTCCCCGTCCCCTCGGTCCAGCGTCCAGTCGAAGCTGTGTCCGGCTTCGTTGGTGACGGTGTCGAGCCCCTCGGCGCTGGCCAGCCGCCGGCATTCGGCCCAGCGCGCGCCGAACACGAGGTCGTCGAACGCCTCCTGGTTCGTCGGCGCCGCGTCCCCGATGGCCGTGCGCGCGCACGTCATCGCCAGCAGCTCTCGTCGTTCCCGCTCGAGTCGGGCCCGCGCCGCGTGAACCTCATCCGGATCGAACATCGGTCGGGACCGCTGCCACGCGAAGGCGCCGAACGCGGCGAGCAGAAGCGCGACCGCGCCCAGCCCGACGAAGATCATCTTCTTGCGTCGATTGGCCCCGGACGGCTCGGACATCGGCCCACAGTGCGCTGGACGTGGCCCGGAGTCCAGGCGGGTAGCATCCTGCCGGGCGGCCTGGGCCGAGCGAAACCCGAAGCGGCTCCGCTACCATGGCGCCATGTCGCGGCCGCACCTCGTCTCGCTCCCGTACTCGCCGTGGTCGCTGAAGGCGAAGTGGGCGCTCGACCACCACCGCGTGGCCTATCGGCTGGGGACGCACCTGCCCATGCTCGGCGAGCCGCTGCTCCGGCTCCGGACGGGGCGCTGGTCGGGCAAGGTCAGCGTGCCCATCCTCATCGCCGATGGAGAGGCGATCATGGGGAGCGACGCCATCGCGCGCTGGGCCGACGCCCACGGGGAAGGCGAGCCGCTCTTCCCGGAAGGCGAAGACGAGGCCGTCGCGCACTGGAACGGGATCGCGGACGAGCTGCTCGACGCGGGGCGCGCGCGGGTCATCGAGCGCTCGCTCGCGTCGCGGGAGGCGCTGATCGAGTCGGTCCCGGGCCCGCGCTTCCTCGGCCCGCTCCTGGTCCCGGTGGGCAAGATGGGCGCGCGTTTTCTGGCCCGGAAATACGGCGCCGATCGCGCGGGCGGGCGGGACGTGGTCGAGCGCGGGCTCGCGGCGCTGCGTGAGGCCCTCGACGGGGACGCGCACCTCGTCGGAGACCGCTTCACCTTCGCCGACATCGCGATGGCCGCCGCGCTCGCCTGCGTGCGCCCGCCCGGCCGCAGCTGGGATCACCTCGGCGACGCGAGCCGCGCGTGCTGGACCGACGACGCCCTGGCCGAGCAGCACGAGGAGCTGCTCGCCTGGCGAGACCACCTCTTCGCCGAGCGCTTCCCGCCCCGCGTCCGTTGAACGTCTTTTGCCTCTCCGGACGCGGACCGGATAACGTCGGCCCGCTCCGAGATTCCGGAGCAGGGAGGGAACGTGATGAGGAACTCGATCTGGACTCTGGCGGCTCTGTGCGTGGGGCTCTTCGGTTTGATCGGCTGTGGCGGAGACGCGTGCGTCTCGCGCTGCGCGCAGGGCAAGGACATGGGCTGCGTGAACGAGTCGGTCGACTGCGAGTCGAGCTGTGACGACATCGACATGGCGCGGGTCGACGCGCGCGCGAACGCGGAGATCGCGGGCTGCACGGCGGAGTTCGACACGCTCGTCTCCTGCAGCGATGGCCGGCCGGCCTGCGACACGACGGGCTGCGAGTCGGAGACGTCGGCCCTCGCCGACTGCACCATCGCGTTCTGCACCGCCAACCCGATGAGCGAGGCCTGCGCGGCGCCGTAGCGCTCCCACCACGCGAGGCTTCAGGTAGCTTCATCGACCGACGACGACGGCAGCCGCCGCCCCCGCGAACACGGGGGCGGCGCCAGCGGCAGCCCGCTCTGCCGTCCATGCTCTCCCTCGCGTCAGTCCGAGGCCTTCGTGACCCTCGCGAGCCGAAGCGCGGCCTCGGCGGGATAGCCGAAGCGCATCAGGTGGGCGGGGCTGGCGCCGAGGTTCGTCGCGGACAAGCCCGCCTCACGCAGCCGGCGGGTGCCCTCCTCTGCCACGACGCAGAAGCGGCCGCGGCAGAAGGCGACCACCTCTCGGTCGGCGGGGATCGCGTCGAGGTGTGCGTCGAGCGCGTCGGCCGGGGCGTGGATCGCGCCGCTCGGATGGCCGGCCGCGTGCTCTTCGGCGGGACGGAGGTCGACGAGCACGACCTCTCCGGCGCGCACGCGGCGCTTCAGCTCGCGCACGGTCTTGCGGTCGAGTCGCTCCGGCAGGTGGAAGTAGGTGTGCACGAGGTCACGCATCTCGGCGTGCAGCTCCGCCGCCGCGTCCGAGAGCGCGCCGAGGAGCTGCGGGACCCGCTCCGAGGCCGGGCGGTAGAAGACGCGACGCCCCTCCTTGCGGCTGGCGAGCAGGCCCGCGGCGCTCAGCACCTTGAGCTGCGCGCTGGTGTTGGCGCGAGACTGACCGATCTTCTCGGCGAGCGCGTCCACGGAGTGCTCGGCCTGAGCCAGGATGCCGAGGACACGGAGGCGCACCGGGCTGGAGAGCGCCTGGGCCACCGCCGCGATCGCCGCGTTCTTGATCTCGAGCGCCTCGTCCCCGGTCACGCCGCGTCCCTCCTCACGCACTCCTCGAGCACCGCCGCGGCGGGCTTGCCGCGCGGACTGTAGCCCGGGTCGCGTGGGCCCCCCCAACCGAACCAGTTCCAGACGTAGTAGCCCGCGTGCCTGCGGTCTTCGGCCGCGGCCGCGCAGAAGGCGCGGAAGAGATCCGCCTGGACATCGAGGTCCGCTGGCCCCGACGCCTCTCGCCAGGGCGCCGAGGCGGCCTCCGCGTGCGCCGGGTAGCCGACCTCGGCGAGGAACACGGGGAGCCCGGTGCGTCGAGACAACGCGTCGAGCCGGCGCAGCGGGCGCTCCCAGCGGCGGGTCAGGGTGGCGAGGCCCGGCCGCTCGCCAGGCTCGGCCAGCGGGAAGTAGGCGCTGACCCCGAGCGCGTCGAGGGCGTGCGCGAACGGCACGTCGAGCGCGTCCCAGTTGGCGGCGTAGGCGACCTCTCCATGGAAGGTGGCGCGGACCCCGTCGACGAGGTCGAGCCAGAGCGCCTCGTGGCGCTGCATCGAGACCAGCTCGCTCCCCACGATCAACCGCGCGACGCCCTCCCGCTCGGCGAGGCCAGCCAGGGCGACGACGTGCGCTCCGTACGCGCGCATCCAGGCGTCGGGCTCGACGGGATCGAGCGTCCCGCGCCAGCGCCCCGGAGCGGTCCGAGGGAGCCGGAGGATCGGCATGACCGCGACCCGCAGCCCTTCGGCGCGAGCCTGGCGGATCGTGCGAAGGAGCGCCGCGGTCGAGGCGGTGCGCGCTCCCGGACCCGGGTCGTGGGAGAGGCGATGAGACTGCGTCCACTCGACCGCCACGAGGACGTCGGTGAACCCGCGCGCGGCGATCTCCTCGACCATGACGCCGTAGTCGTAGTCGAGATCGCTGGCGAAGAGGCCGAGCGACGCGCCGCGGATCCGGGCGTCGGCGGGCGCGACCGGGTCACGTGAGGTGAGCGCCGACGACGCGAAGAGCGCGCCCATGGCTGCCAGGAGAGCGCCCCCGATCAGCACGCGAGACATCGCTCGGCTCCCGTCTCGACCGGCTCGTCGCGCCGGCTGTACTCGGCCCAGCTCCCGTCGTAGTTGACGACGCGCTCCTCGGGGACGCCGGCCTGGAGCAGCGCGAAGGTGGAGACGGAGGAGCGGGTCCCGCTCTGGCAGTAGAGCACGACCGGAGGCTCGCCCGGCGGGGTCGACGCGTCGAAGCGCTCCCGGATCTCCGTCGGCGGGCGGAGTCGGGGATCTGCCTGGGATCGCAGCAGCTCCTCGTAGGGCCATGACCGAGCCCCCGGGATCCGCCCGGCCCGAGCCGCGTCCGGATGACGCACCTCGCCGGCGTGCTCTTCGGGGCTGCGCGCGTCGATGAACACGGCCCCCTCCGGGAGCTCCGCCCAGGTGGTCGTCGGCGCCTCGTCTTCGAGAGTCAGGGTGCCGCGCGCCGGCGCCAGCCCGGCGCCGATGGCGAGTGCGCCGCCCAGCGCGCTCCAGCGCACCATGCCCCCGTCGAGCACCCTCGTCTCCAGACCGGCTACCTGACGCAGGGTCCACCAGAGCCTGTGCGCTTCGGGGCCGTCGCCGACCACGACGAGCTCGTCCCCCGCGTCGACCCCGCGCGCCCTCAGCATCCCCTCGAGCTCCGACGCGCCGAGCGAGATCCCGGGGACGGGCTCGTCGGCCGAGTAGTCCGAGCGCCCCAGGCGGCGCGCGGTGGGTAGATGCCCGGCTTCGAAGCGCTCGGGCGGGCGCACGTCGAGGACCACCAGGCGCTCGGCGCCCAGCGCGGCGGCGAGCTCGGGGACGGAGACCATCCACTCCGGGTGCGCGTAGCCGTCGCGCTCCGCGTCCCGACCGAAGTGGGCGAGCGCAGCGTCCGCCTCTTCGCGGGTGGCCGGGTACACCAGCTCGCCCGTGCTGGGTTGAGTGGTGGCGGCCGTCTCACCGAAGAGGGGCGCCGAGAAGTCGCCCTCCGTGGCTCCGCGAGGGGCGTGCAGCCAGGCGCCGAGGGCCAGGACGCCGACGCCCAGCGCGGGCGCGACCTTGCGCGTCGGCGGCCAGGCTGACAGCGGCCAAGCGCTCTGGGAGAGGAAGTCCTTGGGGAACGTCTCCACGCCGTCGAAGCCGAGCTTGGCGGGTGGCTCGTCCGGCATCTTCGCCGTCCCGAAGATCCAGTCCCAGGCGCTGAAGATGATGCCGAAGTTGACGGTCGTCTTCCCGTCGCCCTCGTAGTCGTGATGCCAGATGTGCATCCGGGGGCTGTTGAGCACGTAGCGCAGCGGTCCCCAGGACAGGTTAAGGTTCGCGTGGTTCAGGTGGCCGATCAGGGTCCCGAAGATCGCGTGCACCATCACCGCCGTGGCCGAGAACCCGAAGAACGCCAGCGGCAAGTAGAGGCTCGCGCGATAGACCACGACCTCGGCCCACTGGAAGCGGAACGACGCGATCCAGCTCATCTCGCCGTCGACGATCGAGTGATGGGTCTTGTGGAGCTCCCACAGCCACGGGATACGGTGCAACATCACGTGCACTCCCCACTGCGCGAGGTCGATGGCGACCAGCGCTACCGGGATCTGGACCCAGAGGGGCCACTCCGCGGCGAAGCTCCGGTAGACCACCTCGGTCCAGCCCAGCTCGGCGAGGAGGGCGTCGAATCGCGGGAGGATCCAGGTGGTGGCGATGCCGAAGAGGAGCACGCCGAGGAAGTGCCCGTTGAAGACGAGGTGGGCGAGATCCGAGAGGTAGGTCCAGCGCCTCACCAGCCTCTGCTCGCGTCGCCAGGGGAAGAGCGCTTCGAGCGCGAGCACGAGCAGCGACAGCGCCGCGAGGGCGATCGGGTAGAGGAACGCTTCCATGTGGAGCATCATGGATTGGCGCCGCCCAACAATCAAATGTTTGTTTGATTATTTTCGGGAAGACACTAGAACCTGGCCATGATGAAACTCCCGATGGTCCTGCCCCTCCTGGCCCTGACCGCATGCGCGACTCCGGGCCTCCCCCCTCCCTCCACCGACGTGGAGCTGCGGCACACCGAAGACGCGCGGGCGGTCTTCCAGGCCTCCGGCGATCGCTGGCGAGACGGCCTCGGCGCGGCGTTGTTCTACGCCGACAAGGTCACTCAGGCCTACGAGCGCCTCGGCGTGCCGCTCGAGGCGCAGCACATCGTCCTCGTGTTTCACGGGGACGCCGCCTACCACCTCCTGAACGACGCGGCGTTCGCGCGGTACGACCGGCGCGCCGATCCGACGCAGACCCAGAACCCCAACGCGGCGGTCATCCAGCGACTGGCGGAGCGCGGGGTGCGCGTCGAGATCTGCGCCAGCACCATGGAGCAGCGGGGCTGGGAGCGCGACGACCTGCTCCCCGAGATCATCGTCGCCCCCAACGCCTTCCCCCGGATCATCGACCTCCAGATGGACGGCTACGCCCATCTCGACTTCGATTGACCCTCCGCAGCGTGGCTCCGCCTCGGCCGACGAGAGGTACCGACATGGAGCCGGCGACGTCTGCTAGACCCAAATCAAGCGCTTCGCGCTTGCTCCGGGCCTAGCAATTCTAGTCAGGGGCTTTTCGCAAAAGCCCCTCGCTGCGGCGGCAAAGCCGCCTTCGCTTCACCCGAAAACGACGCGCCTGCGGCGCTTCTAGACCCAAATACAGGC
>JAVJQK010000123.1 GCA_040218145.1 Sandaracinaceae bacterium
ACGCGCAAACAGTCGCCGCGCGTGCCGACCGATGGGGACACGAAGGCGAAGCGGCTGGTGACGCTGCGCGGTGAGCGGGAGGTCCCGCCGCGCGTGAACGCGCCGGAGCCGCCGCGCGAGGACATCGACCCGAGCGCACCCGCTCGCGACGAGCGCGACATGGGCGAGCCTCCGGACGAACCCGGCGACAAGTAGGCTCCGCGCGGCTCGATGACGACTCGAGCCGCGCACACTTGCGTCCGTCCGGAGGCCTCTCGCGGACAAATCCGCTGACTGTGTACGAAATGGCGTCAGCTGACCGAGAACGACGGCCGAGCTCACACCGCTGACGGCGTCGCTCCCCGAAATTCGGCCCGACCGGCGCCCGCGGCGCCGCCGCGAGGAGCGGCGGTGGGGAGTACCCGGGTCAGCCGACCAGGCCAGAGCCGAGTACCCGGGTCGGCCGACCAAGCCGGTCTCCCCGAGGAGGGATGTCCCGCGTGGGCTCGGCGTACACTCCGGTCGTGAGAACACCTCCCCTCGCCTTCGCCCTTCTCGGTGCCTCGCTGTTCGCCGGCTGCGACTCCGCCCCCGCCGACACCGACGCCGGGGACGCGGTCTGTGCGCCCACATGCCGCAGCGGCTTCGTCTGCATCGCCGGGGACTGTGTCTCGGCGTGCAATCCGGCCTGCGGGCCCGGAGAGACCTGCACGAGCGAGGGAGAGTGCCTCGAGGGCGGGATGGACGGCGGGCCATCGCCCGACGACGCGGGGGCGGCAGCGGACGCGGGAGCGAGCAGCGACGGCGCGGCGGGTGACGCGGCGCTCGACATGGACGCCGGTCGAGCCGATGGCGGGGCGCCGACGAGCTGTCCGGACGAGGAGGTCCTCTGCGGCGGGGCGTGCGTGGCGCCAACCCTGCCCGACGTGGGACCACGCACGCCGACGAGCGGGCGCTGGGGCAACGACTGGATGGAGGGCGGCGACATCGCCGTCGATCCCTGCACGGGCAACGTCGGGCTCGCCTGGTCCCAGCAGGTCTCGGGCGGGGCCAACTGGGAGGTCTACGTCGCCGTGGTGCCGGCCGCGCTGGGCGCATCGGCCACGACGCCGGTCCGCGTGAGCACCGCGCCCGGGGCCGCGGCCGCGGTTGCTGTCTCGTGGGCCGGAGACCGGTTCGGGGTGTTCTGGAGCGACCCGCGCCACGATCCGGCGCCCGAGACGTGCTCGCGCTGCCTCTCCGAGCTGTACTACGCGGCCTTCGATCCCACGAGCGGCGCCATCGTCACGCCCGAGCGACGCCTCACCAACCACCCGTCCGACTACGCAGCCGGCAGCACGCGCGCGGTCTGGGGCCCCGCGCCGAGAGAGATCGGCGTGACCTGGACCGACTCGCGCGGGAGCCGCGAGGTGCACGCCGCGATCGTGAGCCCGGACGGCGTCATGCGCGCCGAGCAGGTGGTGAGCGCGGCCCCCGATCCGCAACGCGGCAACACGCCCTCGATCGTCTGGAACGACGACGCCTGGCAGCTCCTCTACCGGCACGACGATCCGAGCGGATCCCGCCCGGACTACCTCCACACGCGCTCGCTCGATGTCTCCGGCACGCTCGGCGCCGATCTCGATCTCCGGGTCCCCGCCGAGCAGATCGCGCTCGCCGCCCGCGGCTCGTTCGGCTACGCGACGGTCACGACAGGGGGCTCGGCCCTGGCGCTCCGCCTCTGGGACCTCGGCTGGATGGCCACGACGACGCTGCCGAGCATGGCCAGCACGTTCGACGGGAGCCGCGGCCTGGTCTGGGACGGGGCGGACCTCTTCGTCACGTCCACCGGCACGACGTTCGAGGTGATCCGACTCAACGGCCTCGGCACGGAGACGGGGCGCATCCCGCTCACCTCCGACAGCCGGACGCGCAGCGCGAGCAACATCCGCATGCACCGCCTCGGGACGCGCCTGATCCTCATGTGGGAGTGGTCGACCGGCGGCCTCAGCCCGGTCTTCCACCATCAGGTCCAGGTGGTCGAGACGACCTCGGCGATGTGAGCGAAAAAAATCGCCCTGAGGCGTCAGTCGGTCCAGGCGCGTCGCGTCCTCGCGATGGTGAGCGGCAAGATCATCCAGATCCCGTTGTTCGTGGAGCGTGGCCGCTCGGCGCCCGCCGATCCCCCGCGGACCCAGAGCCGCTACGACGCGGTGTCGGATCCCGAGGCGGCCGAGATCGGGCACGCGCTGCTCGCCCAGCTCCGGGACGAGCCGCTGACGTTCACCCAGCAGGCGCTGCTCGCGCAGGCGGAGAGCGACGCGCGGGAGGACCGCCGCGCGCCCACCCCGGTGATCGACGAGTCGCACACGCTGCTCAGCCTCGGGCGCGAGGACGGCGCGGAGGTGCGGGTGAGCTTCCGGCGCTACAAGGGCAGCGCCCCGTTCCTGGACATCCGCCGCTGGGAGAAGGTCGCAGGCAAGGGCAGCGGCGAGTTGCGCCCCACCCGCCAGGGCGTGACCATCCGCGCCAAGGAGCTGCCCGGCTTCGCGCGCACCCTGGCCCAGGCGGTGCGGCGCTTCGCGGGCGGCTGACGCCACGCATGAGAGCACACCTCGAGACTCCGGACCGAGCCGCATCGGGGCCCACCCATGGATGGGCGCGACGGGGAGATCCGGCCAGGCGTCGGGAGGGCTGTTGAGATGGGCTCGAGCCTCGCCCCGCACACCTACCCACGCCCCGCCATCCTCGGCGAGATCGATCTCGATCGACACGCCGTGATCGAGGCCTCCGCCGGCACGGGCAAGACCTACACGCTCGAGCACCTGGTTGTGGAGCTGGTCCTGACCCGCGAGGTCCCGCTCGAGCAGATCCTCGTGGTCACCTTCACCGAGAAGGCCACCCGGGAGATGCGCGAGCGGGTGCGGGCCAAGCTGCGCGATCTCCTCGAGCCTCCGGACGAGGCGGCGCCCGCCGCGGCGGAGGACTGGGTGATCGACGAGGTGGCACGGCGGCGCCTCGGTGACGCGCTGGCGGTCTTCGACCGCGCGCCGATCTCGACCATCCACGCGTTCTGCCAGCGGGTGCTGACGGAGAGCGCCTTCGACTGCGCGCGCCTCCTCCGGCAGGAGCAGGTCGAGTCGCGAGAGGTCTTCGCCGAGGCGTTCCGCCAGGAGCTCCGCGTGGCCCTCGCCCCCGGCGCGCGCCTCGCGCCCGTGCTCGAGCGGGCGCTCTCACAGTGGGACGTGCAGCGCCTCGAGGACAGCCTCTACCGCTGGTACGTGGAGCGCGGCGCGCCCGAGCCGCGCTTCGACCGGGCACGCGCCGAGGACGCGCTGAAGCGGCTCCCCACCCGCCTCGAGCTCGGCCCGAGCGGCTTCGCGCGGCGCGCCCTGGAGAGCGGCCTGAGCCGCAACCCGAAGAAGGAGATCCCGCCGCGGCTGCTCGCCCTCGCCCCCACGGTGGAGGCGCTGCGCGCGGGCGGTGACTTCTTCACGGCGCTCCTCTCCTTCTGGGACTGGGCGCAGCAGGACGCGCCCGGCAAGCGCACCAATCTCCAGTACGTGCGGCACTACCTGGGCAAGGCGAAGGCGCCGCTGACGGGGCTCGCGGATCTGGTCGAGACGCTCGGCCGCAGCGCGGGCAGCCCGCTGACGGTGCTGCTGGGTGAGATGCTCCCCCAGATCGCGATGCGACTCAGCGGCCGCAAGAGCGAGCGGGGACACTTCGACTTCGACGACATGCTCCGCATGCTGCGCGACGCGCTCTTCAGCGACGGCGGCGAGGTGCTCGCGGACGAGCTGCGCCGGCGCTACCGCGTCGCCCTGGTCGACGAGTTCCAGGACACCGACCGGGTGCAGTGGGACATCTTCCGCCGCGTGTTCTTCGAGGCGCCGGCCACCGGGAGCGAGACGGACCGACGGCTGATCCTCATCGGCGATCCGAAGCAGGCCATCTACGGCTTCCGCAACGCCGACGTGCACACCTACCACGCCGCCCGCGACACGGTGGTCGAGGGCGGCGGGCAGAGCGTGCCCCTCACGGTCAGCTTCCGCTCGAGCGCGCCGCTCATCGCGCAGGTCAACGCCATCCTCGCGGAGGGCTTCTTCACCGGGGTCAACGCCTACCCGCACCCCGTCAGCTGCGGGCGGCCCGAGCGCCGGGCCCTCGCCCCCGACGGGAGCGACGCGCCGCCGGTCACGCTGCTGCACCTGGTGGGTCGGCCACAGCTTCGGCGCGCGTGGGTGGAGCGCGCGCTCGGGGCCTACGTCGCGGCCGAGATCCGTCGCCTGCTCGACGGAGGCCTGCGCCTGGACGACGGCGAGGAGACGCGCCCGCTCGCGCCATCGGACGTGCACGTGCTCTGCCGCAGCAAGCGCGACGCGGAGGCGGTGGGCCGCGCGCTCGCCGAGGCCTCGGTGCCGCACGCGCACTTCAAGCAGGAGGGGCTCTTCCAGACCGAAGCCGCCAGGCACGTGTGGGAGCTGCTCCGCGCCGTCGAGAGCCCCGACGATCCGGTGCGACGATTGCACGCTTGGCTGACGCCGTTCTTCGCCGTGCCGCTCGATCGGCTGGGCGACTGCCGCGACCTGCCGCCCCAGCACCCGCTCGTGAGCCACCTGTCCAGGTGGCGGGAGCTCGCCGAGTCGCAGCGCTGGGCGGCGCTCTTTCGCGCCCTGGTCGAGGAGTCCGGGCTCGCTCGCCGCGAGCTGTTCGCCGCGCAGAGCGAGCGCCGGCTCACCGACTACCAGCACATCCTGGAGGTCCTGCTCGAGGAGACCCACCGCGGGCGCCGCTCGATCTCGCAGCTCCTGGCGCGGCTCGGCGCGTTCATCGAGGAGCGGGAGCTGCCGCCCGGCGAGAGCGGCAACGTGCACCGGCTCGAGAGCGAGCGGAACGCGGTGCAGATCCTGACGATGCACAAGTCGAAGGGGCTCGAGGCGGAGGTGGTCTTCCTCGTCGGCGGGCTGAGCGAGGTCCGCGCGGACGGCCTCGCGCCGAAGGTCTTCCACGACGACGACGGCCGCCGCGTCGCCTGGATCGGCGACCCCACGGAGCCCGTCCGGGCGCGCATCGAGCGCGAGCGCCGGGAGGAGGCAGAGCGGCTCCTCTACGTGGCGCTGACGCGCGCGCGTCGTCGACTCTACTTGCTTTACTTCGGGCCGCCGCCGCCCGGGGTCGAGGTGGCCGGCGAGGCGAGCTTCGAGCTCGAGGCGGAGCTCCCCCTCGGCGAGCCCGCGGGCCGCCCGCAGCTCGATCTCTTCTTCGACGATCCGCAGGAGGCGATCCCGCAGGCGACGCCCGCTGACGAGGGGGAGTACGAGCTGCGCCGACTCGACGGGCCCTACCGGGTGCTGAACGAACGGCTCCGCGCGCTCGTCGAGTCGGGGCACGCGTTCGATCGCGCGCAGATCGACGTGACGCCGTCCCGCGACGGCGGGGCCGACCCGCGCCTCGCGCTCGACGCGTGGGCGCCGCCCCCCGCGCTGCTCGGCGCCGATCCGGACGAGGCCGGGCGCTTCGACCGTCTGCGGCGGGCCCGCGGCGGCTTCGACGTCACGTCCTACACTCGCATGAAGCGCCTCGCGGGCGGCTTCCGTCCCGCCGAGACCGACGGAGGCGCCGACGGCGCGGCGGAGGAGTCGTTCGTGGCCGAGAGCGTCGACGCGGCGCTGCCAGAAGAGGAGACCATGCCGGGCGGCGCGGCGGTGGGCGTCTTCCTGCACGAGGTGCTCGAGCACCTCGACTTCGCGGCGGTGGAGCCGATCGAGTCGCCCGAGGCGATGCTCCTCGACCCCGACATCCGCGCGCTCTTCGAGGCGCGAGCCGCGGCCAACGGGGTGGAGCTTCGCTGGATGTCGCACGCCGCGGCGCTGGTGCACGCGGCCCTCCACGCTCCGCTCCGGCTCGCGGACGGAGGCACGCTCCCGGGGCTCTGCCGGGCGGGCCGGCTCGCGAAGGAGCTGCCCTTCCTGCACCCGATCCCCGAGCGCGGACACCCTCGGCTGGGGGAGGGCGCGCCGCGGCTCGAGGCGGCCGGCCTCCGCATCGACCGCGGCTTCGTGCGCGGCGTCATCGATCTGATCGTCGAGCACGAGGGGCGCTACCACGTGCTCGACTACAAGAGCGACCGGCTCCCGAGCTACGCGGAGGACGCGGTCGCGGGGCACGTCGAGAACAACTACCTGGTTCAGGCGCGCCTCTACACGCTCGGCGCCCTCAAGGCGCTCTCGATCCACGACGCGGCCGCGTACGAGGCGCGCTTCGGCGGGCTCCTCTATCTGTTCCTGCGCGGCCTCGAGCCGGGGACCGACGCGACGTGGTCGCTGCGCCCGACGTGGCGCGAGGTCTGTGCGTGGGAAGGCGCGCTGCTCGAGGACGCTCCCTGGGGATACCCGCTGCCCGCGCGACGGGTCGCCGCCCCGTAGAGCCGCATTCGCGGTAGGCTCGGCCGCCACGGGAGGCGGGCGCATGGAGCTGATCGAGGACACGGCCATGAAGACGGCGTGGCGCGTGTGGCAGGCGAGACCGCCCGCGCCGTCGCTGACCGTCGTCGTCAAGGCCACGTTCGCGCTCGTCGAAGAAGGCGTGTGTCCGCTCGCCGAGGAGCAGGCCCTGCCGACGGGCGACGCGCACCACGACGACGACCCGGAGCGCAGCCTCCGCTACGCCTCCGACCTCGAGGTGCTCAAGCCCCGAGGGGAGTGCCTGGTCGTCGGCAGCTTTCACGCCCCCGGGGGACGCGCGGTGCCGCACTCCAAGGCTGCGTTCCAGGTCGGCGCGGTCCGCAAGCAGATCGCCGTCTTCGGGGATCGCGCCTGGGGCGCGACAGGCCCGGGCGTGCCCAGCCCGGTCGAGAAGGTGCCGCTGACGTGGGAGCGCGCGGTGGGAGGGCCCGGGGTGGTCGAGAACCCGGTCGGCGCAGGTCTCGCGCCGGTCGAGACGGAGGCGGGGAAGGTCACGCCGATGCCCAACCTCGAAGATCCCTCGCGGCTGTGGATGTCTCGCGGCGACTGCCCCGCGCCGATCAACCTGGGCCCCGTGCCGCGCACGTGGCGCAGCCGCCTGCGCCTCGCCGGCACGTATGACGACGCGTGGCAGCGCACGCGCTACCCGTGGTTCCCCGAGGACATCGACTGGGGCTACTTCAACGCCGCGCCCGCGGATCAGCAGATCGAGGGGTACTGGCGCGGGGACGAGGAGATCGCCCTGCGTCACCTCCACCCCGAGCACGCCAACTTGCGCTGTCGTCTCCCCGGAGTCCGCCCGCGAGCGTTCCTGAAGCGCGCGGGCAGCGGCGCGCTCGAGGCCGTCGGCCTGCGGCTCGACACGCTGGTCGTCGACGCCGACGAGGGCCTCGTCTACGCGGTGTGGCGCGGGGTGACGGAGGTGAAGCGCGAGGACCTCTCGGACATCGAGCACCTCTATGTAGCCGAGGAGCACGTGTCCGAGGAGCCGGCCGGCGCGCGCAAGGACGACCAGGCGCACCAGGCCGCCTACGAGGCGAAGCTGCAAGCCAGGGCGGCGGAGGCGCTCGCCGAGGAGCCCGAGGCCCCGCCCACCTCCAGCGTGATCCGGACGGAGGCCATGCTCGCCGCGATGGTCGACCCCGCCGCGCCCGGCGCGAAGTGGGCGCACCTCGACCAGGCGATGACGATGCAAGGCGACGACTCGGCCCTGAAGGAGGCGATGCGCGAAGCCATGGAGCAGAGGCGGCTCGCCGCCCGCGGCATCCGCTCCGTCTTCGACGACGCCCTGAAGCTCGAGGTGCGCGGCGCCGAGCGGGAGCTGTCTCCCGAGGAGCAGCTGGAGCTCGAGATGCAGACGGTGCTCGGCGCGATGCTCGACGACGCCGAGGACCCTGGCCGCGAGCGCGTGCGCGCGGCGATGAAGCAGGGGGAGAGCCTCGCCGGCGTCGATCTCTCCGGCGCCGACCTGAGCGGCCTCGATCTGGTCGAGCTCGACCTGAGCGGCGCGGTCCTCACGCGCGCGAACCTCAGCGGCGCGCGCCTCGAGCGCTGCCGACTGTCCCACGCCGTCCTCACCGAGGCGGAGCTGTCGATGGCGAGCTTCGACGGCTGCGAGCTGGTCGAGGCGGATCTGACGAGCGTCCGCTCGCAGCGCGCCCGCTTTCATCAGTGCGATCTCACCGACGCCGTGGTGGACGCGTCCTTCCTGCGAGAGTCGCGCTTCGGCGGCTGCACCCTGGCGCGCGCGAGCTTCGCGGGCTGTGATCTCGCCGAGACGCACTGGACGACGTGCACGCTGGACGAGGCGGACCTCAGCGGCGCCACGCTCGAGCAGGCCGTGTTTCGCGACTGCACGCTGATCGACGCCTGGATGGAGGGCGGGGTGAAGGCGAAGCGCCTGCGCCTCGACGGCTGCGACGCGTCGCTGCTGCGCGCCTCCGAGGGGGGCGACTTCGAGGAGGCGAGCTTCAAGCGCGCGAAGCTGGACGGCGCGCGCTTCGGGCAGGCCAACCTCCGGCGCGCCAGCTTCAACCTCGCCTCGCTCTCTCGCGCGGACTTCAGCCAGGCGACCCTCCTGGAGGCCGCGCTCGTGGGCTGCGATCTCCGCGTGGCGCGCTTCGACGACGCGTCGCTCGTGCGGGCCACGCTCATGCGGTCGAACCTGATGCAGGCCCGCTTCGAGGGGGCGGATCTCTCCGAGACCGACCTGCGGGGCGCCAGCCTCTTTCAGGCGGAGCTCTTCCAGGCCCGGCTCGGGGGCGCGCGCCTGGATCTCTCGGACACGACGGGGACGCGCGCAGAATGACGATCGTGATCGAGTCGGCCGAAGCCCTGCAAGCGGCGCTCGGCCCCCGCAAGACCCTGCGCGCGGCCCGCGTGGTCGGCGTGGCGCTGCGCGGCGTGGATCTGAGCGGTGCGCGCTTCGAGCGGGTGGAGCTGGACGGGGTCCGCTTCCGCGGCTGCGATCTGTCGGACGCGAGCTTCGTCGACGTCGGCTTCCGCGGCGGCGCGCTCTCGAGCTGCCGGCTGCGTGGCGCGCGCTTCTCCCGCGGGTGCCTGCTCGGCGCGGCGGGGTCCGAGCTCGATCTGACGGGCTCGAGCTTCTCGGGCGCGGTCCTCGAGCAGCTCGATCTCCGGCACGTGCAGCTCGGAGGCGCCAACCTCGAGGGCGCGCGGCTCCGCGGGGTGAACCTCGAGGGCGCCAGTCTCCCCGCGCTCTCACTCCAGGACGCCGACCTCCGGGACGCGCGCCTCGCCCGCGCGGAGCTGGCCGGGTCGGACCTGCGCCGCGCGCTCCTCGACGGAGCCGATCTCTCGGGCGCCAAGCTCGACGCCACCCTCCTCGGCGCCGCGAGCCTGCGCGGCGCGCGCCTCGCCGACACCTCGCTCGGGGGCGCCACCTGCGACGGCGTCGATTTCACCGGGTGCGATCTCCGCGCCCTCACGGCGGCGCCGCTCGCGCTCGAGGAGGCCATCCTCGATGACGCCAACCTGTCGAGCCTGTCGCTCGCGGGCGCGCGGCTCGTCGGAGCGCGGCTTGCGCGCGCGACAATGGTGCACACGAGCTTGCGTGACGCCACCCTCGACGGCGCCGATCTCGAGGGCGCGCGGCTGGACGACGCGGATCTGACGCGGGCCTCACTCCCGGACGCCCGCCTGGTCGGCGCCAGCCTGTGCCGGGCGCGCGCTTCGCGGGCGCGCTTCGCGGAGGCGGACCTCTCGGACGCAGACCTCTCCGGCGCCGATCTCGTCGAAGCGGAGCTCACGCGGGCCTGCCTCGACCGCGCGACGCTGCGCGACGCGAAGCTCGACGGCGCGTCGCTGGTGGAGGCCACCTGGAACGACACGGTGATGACCGGCGTCGCGCTCCGAGAGGTCGATCTCTCGCGGGGCTCGTTTGTCGGCGCCGATCTCGGGGAGACGGATCTGACCGGTGCGACCCTCGACGGCTGCGATCTGTCCGGGGCCCGGATCGAGCGGGCGAAGCTCGACGGGGCCTCGTTCCAGCGCGCCCGTCTCGACGGGGCGCTCCTCGACGGCGCGAGGGCGTTGGGCGCGCGTTTCGACGAGGCCTCGCTCGTGCGAGCCACCTTCGACGGCGCCGACCTGACCGACGCGGTCTTCACGGGCGCCGACCTCAGCCGCACGTTCCTCTCATCCGCCACGCTCCGCGGCGTCACCTTCACGCGCGCCGCCCTCGCCGGCGCGGTGCTCGAGGGCGCGGAGCTCATGCGCTGCGATCTGAGAGAGGCGGACTTCACGGGCGCGACCCTGAGCCGCGCGCGCCTCAGCGGGGCCGACCTCTCCCTCGCGTGCCTCCGCGAGGCCCTCCTCGGCGGCGCGTCGATGCTGGAGGCGGTCGCGCGGGACGCGGACTTCACCGGCGCGAGGCTGCGCGGCGCCGACGCCCGCGGCGCGGATCTGCGCGGCGCCCACTTCGTCGGCGCGGACCTCGGCGAGGCGCGCCTCTCGCTCGCGAGCCTCAGCCGCGCGCTCCTGGAGCGGGCCGACCTGCGGGGCGCCGATCTCGGCCAGGCCACCCTGCGCTTCACCGTGCTCGATCACGCCAGGCTCGAGCGCGCGCAGCTCGTCGGCGCCAACCTGCACGGCGCCTCCATGCACGCGACCGGGACCGAGGGGGCGAACCTCTCGGGCGCCGACCTGACCGACGTCTCCGGCACCGACCCCGCCCGCGCTCGCGCGGAGCTCTTCTCGCTACCTGGCCACTGACGACCCGAGGACCCATGACCGCGTTCCCGCTCGAGCTCCCCCTCTCCGCCGTCGACACGGCGCGCGTCTCCGCCGTGCGCGGGGCCAGCGTCGACCTCGAGAGCGCGCGCCAGGGGCACCTCACCGCGCGCGTGGCCGTCGCCGGCTATCGCGCGCGCGTCGACGATCTCGTCCTGGTCCTCTCCGGCGAAGGCGGCGCGCGCTTCGTCGTCGGTGTGCTCCGCGGGCTCCGCGAGGCCTCGGACGCCCTGGTGGCCGAGGACGGCAGCCGCGCCTCCCTCGACGAAGACGGCGCGCTGCGCGTGCAGGACGGATCGGGGCGGCTCCTCTTCGAGCACCGCGAGGGTCGCTCGGTGGTGCACGCGCCGTCGGGCGACCTGGACTTCGAGGCCGAGGGCCGGGTGCGGCTCGTCGGACGCGAAGGGGTGGAGGTGCGCAGCGACGGACCGATCGATCTCGGCGCGGGCGCGAGCGCGCTCCGCCTCGATGACGATCGGGCGGGGCTGAAGGCGCCGCTGCTGACGACGGAGAGCGAGCGGGTCGAGGTGAAGACGAAGGAGGCGCGCCTCGTCATCGGCACGCTGCGCACGGCCGTGCATCGGCTCCGCGAGCAGGTGGAGCACGTCGAGCGGCGCGCGGGCCGCGTCGTCGAGCACGCGCGCGAGGTCTACCGCGAGGTCGAGGGCCTCGATCAGACCCGCGCCGGGCGCCTGCGGCTGGTGGCCGAGAAGGCGCTCTACGCCATCGGCGGTCAGACCCTGATCAAGGCGCGCGAGGACGTGAAGATCAAGGGCGAGAAGGTCTACCTTGGCTGAGCGCGCTCAGCCGTTGACGATCACCTTCGACTGAGACGGGGCGATCACGTTCCCGGCCGGCGCGTTCGCGCTCGCGCCGTTGTGCGCGGTGGTCTTGAGCATGTTCACGATGTCGTTGCCCTCGACCTTCACCTTCGAGACGCCGACCTTGAACGTGGCCTTGTCCATGTTCGTGCCGCTGGAGACGCCCTTCAGGGTGCCGGCCTCGTCGCCCATCGTCCGCGGGATCTCGGTGGCCTTGGTCACCACGGGCTGGTTGAGGATCTTGACCTTCTTGCTGCACGTCCCGCCGTTCGCCTGCGTGAGCATGGCGATGTTGGGGAAGGGCACGGGGATGGGCGGCGCGGGGGGCGCGGGCACCTTGCACACGTCGGGGAACGCGAAGGCCTGTCCGCCCCCCTTGGTCGAAGCCGGGAACATCAGTAGCCGCCTTTCATCGGACGATCTTCAGGGCGCCGTCGCGCGGGGCGACGAGGATCTCGAAGCGCTTGAAGGAGCCGTCCTCCGCTGGCGCCGTCTGCAGCAGCGCCTTGCCGCCGGGTCGACGGAGCCACCAGATCCGGTCGCCGCAGCACGACACCGGCTCGACCTCGTCGCGCTCGAAGGGCTCGATGCCCGCGGGGAGGAAGACCGTCGCGAGGCCGGCCCGCAGATCGTCGCGGAAGAAGTCCTCGGTCTCGGCGTAGGCGCGCGCGTAGGCGCGGATCTTCGGCTCGAGCTCCGCGACCAGTCCGTCGGCGTCCTGGGCCAGGGCGAGATCCCGCAAGCGGATGGCGTAGTCCTTCAGCGCCTCGAGGTCCGCGAACGCCTCGGCGTCGCGCAGCTCGTCCGAGAAGTCGGGCGGCGGCCCCTCCGGGTTCGCGTCGAACAGGAGGAAGAACACGTTGGGCACGTCGAAGTCGGGGTCCTCGCCCTCGGCCTCGCGCTCGCGTGACTCGCGGATGCGATCGCGCAGCTCGTCGTGCACCTGCGTCTCGAGCACGAAGGGGCCCGCGCCCGGCACGATCGGGTCGCCGCGGCCTGCGATGGGCACGTTGACGAACACCTCGGCCTCCGCGAGCGCGTCCCGGGCGTCCACCGGCGCGCCCTCGGCGTCGACGCTCACGAGCGGCCAGACCTGCACCTCCACCATGTTGTCGGAGGGGAGCAGGTAGGGGTTGGCCGGCGGCGCGAAGTGCTCGGCCTGATCCGGATCGGTGGCCTCGAGCGCGATCAGCGGCATGTCGTTGAGCAAGACCTCCACGCGACACCCGGAGACGATCGCCTCGAGGTGATGGATGGTCTTCGGCGTCGGCGGAGGCGGCCCCTCGTCCTCCACCTCCTCGAGCGGGGGGAGCTCTTCCTCCGGCGGGAGGTCCACCGCGGGCGCGTCGTAGTTCGGCTCGATCATGCGTTCGCCGCCAGGAGCTTGCGGGTCGGGCTCGCGCCCGCCTCGAGGTGGACCGCCAGGCTGCAACCCTTGACGGAGCCGCTGAGGTAGCGGCGGAGATCGGTCAGCGCGACCCAATCGCGCGACCAGTTGCGCTCGCCGATCACGTCGAGGTCCTCGCGGATCGCGTTGGCCAGCGCGTCCACCGCCTTGGGCGTCTTGTCGAACGCGCTGTCGCGCTCCACCCGCGCGGCGATCAGATCCGCGACGGAGCTGAGGCTGTAGCGCGTGTCTCCGTCGTCGGAGAACACCCGGATGTCCCAGCCGCGGGTCAGCACGCCGAGGATCACGCGCGAGATCGCCGCCTGGCTCATGGTCGGCGGGGAGTAGGGCGCGTCCTGCGGCCACTCGAGCCCCCACCAGGGCCCCGGCGGGACCAGCTCCCACTCGTGGGTGTCGGTCCAGCTGATCCCGAGCGCGCCGGCCGAGGTCTCGCACGTGGCCTTGATGCCCGTCCAGCGCGCCCGCGCGTCGACGCTGACCATCGAGTTGCGCTGGTTGATGCCGATGAAGGCCTCGGTCTCGATCGCGGTCTCGCCCTTCGCGTGGAACTTGAAGATGTAGCCGGCCTCCGCGCGCGCGCCGAGCGCGCCGGTGATCTTCCCCTTCACGCCAGGCAGGCGGAAGCCGGGCGCGCCGTCCGGGCTCTCCCGCTTCATGCCGCACTCGACGCCGAGCTCTCCCGAGAGCGAGGCGTAGATCTGGAGCTTGAAGCTGCACGCGCTGACGCCGATGCCGATCTCGAAGGTGACGCTGAAGATCGTCAGCTTCATCGCCACGTCGATGAACTGGTAGACGCGGTGGTCGGTGTGCTCCTTCCAGTACCACTCGACCACGAGGCCGCCCTGCATCAGCTGCAGGTTCCAGTCGATGTACCAGCCCACCTTCGGGGCGTAGTCCTTCACCATCTCGATGATCTTGCGGAAGGTGTCCGCGTACTTGAGCACCGCGCCGATGGTGGCGAAGACGTCGAGCTCGACCTTCTTGCCGTCGCGCTCGAGGGAGATGATGTCGAAGACCTTCATCTCGGCCTCGGACGGCTCGTAGTCGGGCCCCTTCGAGCTGTCGTAGCTCCCGCCGCTGACCTGGAGGCTGCTCGGGCTCCAGTAGGAGTCCTCGGCCGTGAGCGTCTCCTTCAGCTTCCCGTCCTTGGCCAGCGCCTTGATGTCCTTCGTGCCCTGCGCGTCGTACTTCGCGCCGCCCTTGTAGCCGGCGAGCGGGGGCAGCTTGAACTCGAACTTGAACTGGCGCGGGTTGTAGACGACCACGGGGATCGAGGTCGGCCCGGGTCGCACCGTGTGCGTCGTCTTCTCCTTGTACGCGCGCCAGAAGCCCGGGTTGAGGATGTTGATGATGTCGAGGTCACCCAGGTACGCGACCTCCACGCCGTACGTCGTGTAGCCCCCCGGGTGGCTCCCGCTCTGCGCGGCCGACCCCGCCGCGCGCCCCGGGGTCGAGACCTCGAGGGAGCCGGGCATGCTCCCGAGGTAGTCGTCGCGCCAGTGCACCTTGACGGTGTCGGTCGTCGTGCCCTTGTCCGGCACGACCTCGATGCGCGTGCCCTTCTCGAAGAGGTCTCGGTTGTTCGCCGAGTGGTGGTGACACTCGAGGATCCAGTCCTTGATCTTCACCTCTTCGTCGGGCGGCGGGGTGGGCTCGTCCTCCTGCGCCTCGCCGCCTCCGCCCGTGACGAACGGGGTGCGCCGCACGCGGGCCTCGTCCTCCCCGTCCTCGCGTACGCGCCGGAGCCGCAGGCTGCCGTCCTCCAGCCGCCGCGTGAGCAGGGCGAGCATCTCCATGTCCGAGAGCGGGCCCGGGGGCGTCATGGGGTCGCCCCACAGCGCGTGCCGGAGCGTCTCGCGGTTCCCCGGGGAGTCGAGCGCGTCACGCAGGAAGCGCGCCGCGAGGGTGGGCAGATCCATCCCCCCGTCGGCGCTCACGTCGAGCGGGCTGCCCAGCTCGAACAGCTCCCCCATCGGGCCGTAGATCTCCTGGCTCACGTGCGCCCCCTTCTCAACCCAGCATCAGTCGGTACAGCGCCTCGGCCTTCGAGGCGCTGAGCGGTCTCAGAATACGATACTGCTGACGCGCCCGATCGGTTTGACCGAGGCGGTGATAACAGGCGCCCGCCGTGTACCGAACGTCGGGGTCGGCCGGCACCTGCTTCAAGATCGCCTCGTAGATCTCCGCCGCGTCGCTCAGCCGCTCGGCGTGATCGTAGAGGCCGCCGAGCGCGCGCAGGAGGCCGAGGTCGCTCACCCCGCCGCTCCGCGCGGTCTCGTACTCCTTCAGCGCGTCGTCGGTCTTGCCCGTGTGGTGGTAGCAGGCGCCCAGCCAGTAGTGCGTGGTCGACGAGGTGCTTCCGTTCTTGATCGCCATGCGCAGCGCGCCCGCCGCCTCCTCGTAGCGCCCCGCCGACATGTAGGCGTAGCCGAGGGCCTCGCGGGCCTCGATGTCGTCCGAGCGCGCGCTGACCGCCTGCTCGAACGCGGTCGTCGCGTCGGCCACGCTCTGGGTGTCCATGAGCGAGCGGCCGAGGGCGAGGTAGGTCGCGGCGTCTCCCGGCTCCTCCTCGAGGGCGCGCCGGAAGGCCGCGATGGCGTCGGCGTGGCGCGTCATCGCGCGCAGCACCTGGCCGCGCCCGCGGTGCGACGCGGCGTCTCCGTCGTAGATCTCGAGCGCGGCGTCGAAGGCCTTCAGCGCCAGCTCGTGATCCTCGCGCGCGAGCCGCGCCAGGCCCAGCTCGAGGAAGGCCTCGAGGTTGCCCGGGCTGAGCCGCGCGGCCTCGTCGAACGCCTTGACCGCATCGAGGGTGCGGCCGAGCTGCATGTAGGCGCGTCCGGCCCCGAGCCAGGCGTCGACCCGCTCCTTGTCCTTGGCGAGCGCCTTCTCGAAAGCCTCCGCCGCCTGCGTGTGGTCGCCCGCCTCCCCGAGCATGCGCCCCTGCACGGTCAACAGACCCGGGTGCGCAGGGTCGGCGCGCAGCCCGCGGCGCACCGCCGACTCGATCTTCTCGGTCTCGAGCGTCGCCTCGTACGCGCGCACCAGCTCGTGGAAGAGCTCCGCGTCGTCCTCGACGTGCCGCGCCGCCCCCTCGAGCGTGCGCGCCGCCTCCTCGAACTCACCGTCCTCGAGCTGCAGCACGCCCAGCCGACGGGCGGAGTCGAAGCGGCCCGGATCGATGCGAAGCGACTCGGAGAACGCGGCCTGCGCGCGGTCCTCCTCGCCCAGCTCGAGGAGCACCAGGCCGAGGTCGCGGCGCAGCTCCGCGTGCTCGGGGGCCACCTCCACCGCGCGCTCCAGCTCCTCGAGCGCGTCCTTCAGCCGACCCGCCCGCTGGTAGGCCGCCGCGAGCGCGCGCCGCGCCTCGAGGTGCGCCGCGTCCCGGTCGAGCACCTTGCGGAAGGCCGCCACCGCCTTGCTGTCGTCGTTCGCCTGCACGTGCGCGAGGCCCGCGCCGAAGTGCGCCTCGACGTGCTCGGGGTGCTTGGACAGCACCCGCTCGAAGCTGCTCGCCGCGTCCTGCGGCCGCTTCAGATCCAGATAGACCTTGCCGAGCGCCACCCCGGGCTCGGGCAACTCCCCCGCGAGCCGGACCGCGTGCCGGAGCGCGCGCATGGCCTCCTCCAGGTCGCCCTGCAGCCGGTAGGCGTCGCCCGCCGCGGTGTAGGCCGCGCCGTAGTCGGGGCGCACCCGCGTCGCCTGCCGGAACGCCTCGGCCGCCGCGTCGGACTCGCCCTGCGCGAGGCGCACCTGGCCGAGGTGGAACCACGCCTCGGCGTGGTCGGGGCTCCGCCGCACGACCTCCTCGTACTCGCGCAGCGCGTCGTCCTGGCTCCCGCGCTCCTGGAAGCACTTGCCGAGCGCGAAGCGCCCCTCGACGTGGTCGGCGTCGTATCGCAAGCAGTCTTGCAGCGACTCGATCGCCTTGTCCATCCGGCCCATGTGCGAGAGGGCGTAGCCGAGCTCCGCGTGCAGCTCCGGGTCCTCCGGCGCGATCCAGATCGCCTGCTCGAACGCCTCGAGCGCCTCGCTGTGCCGGCCCACCGAGACCTGCAGCGCGCCGAGCAGCCCGTGCAGCGCCGCGTCGTTGGGGCGCAGGCGGAGCGCGCTGTGCACCGCCTCGATGGCGTCGTCGATGCGGCCGAGATCGCGGAGCAGCTCCCCCTGGAGTCGCAGGATGTCGAGGTCGTCCGGCGCGAGCACGCGCGCCTCGCCGAGCGCCTTCTCCGCCTGCTCGTCGCGCTCCAACTTCCGCAGCACCCGCGCCAGCTCGATGAAGAGCTTCGGCCTCTCGGCGTCGACGCGGATCCCCTTCTCGAACGCGGCCACCGCGTCCTCGTGCCGGTCGAGCGAGGCGAGCACCTGGCCCTTGAAGAGGTAGACCTCGGCCGTCGGGTCGATGGCCTCGGCCTCCTCGAAGGCCTCGAGCGCCTCGACGTGGCGGCGCAGCGCGCGGAGCGACAGCCCGAGCCCGCGGTGCGAGGGCTGGCGGTGCGCGTGGATCGCGATCGCCTTCTTGTAGGCGTCGATGGCGTCCTCGTGCTCGCCGAGGTGCCGCTTGGCCTCGCCGAGGTGGAAGAACGCGGGCTCCATGCGCGCGTCGCGCTCGACGGCCTTCTCGAAGGGGCCGACGGCCTCGAAGTACTCCTCGTGCTCGAAGTGGTGGAAGCCGAGCGCGTAGTGCGTGCCGGCCACCTCGGGCTGCAGGCGCACGGCGTGGCGCAGCGCCTTGGTCGCCTCCTCGGCGCGCCCGAGCGCGCGGTAGCTCTCGCCGAGGTGCGAGAACGCCAGCGCGTAGCCCTTGTCGAACGACGTCGCGTGCTCGAGCGCCTCGACCGCCTCCCGGTGGCGGGCCAGCTTCGCGAGGGTCTTGCCCTTGCCGTCGAGCGCGTGGATCTCGTCGCCGCGCAGCTCGAGCGACTTCTCGAAGGCGTCGAGCGCGTCCTCGTAGCGGCCGAGGCGGTAGAGCGGCTCGCCCCAGCGGCGGTGCGCCTCGGCGTCGTCGGGCTTGCGGGCCACGGCCTCGGCGAAGGACGCGGCGGCGTCCTCGTCCAGCTCGATGCGCTCCTGCTGCTCGCCGACCGCGAACCAGATGTCGGACTGCTCGCCGTCGACGTCGAGTGACTTTCGGTAGGCGCGCACCGAGTCGACGGGGCGGTCCGCGCGCGCGTGCGCGAGCCCCAGCGCGTTGAGCACGTCGGTCCGCTGGGGCGACAGCTCGTGCGCCTTCTCGAGCGCCGCGGCCGCCTCACCCCAGGCCTCGACCTGGCTCCGGCTCAGCCCGAGGCGGAACCAGAGCTCGGTCTCCTTCGGGTAGAAGGGCGCGGCCCGCCCGTAGAGCTCCGCCGCGCGCGCGTGGTTGCCGATGGCCGCGTAGGCGTCGCCGCCCTCGTAGAGCGCCTTGTCGTGCTCGGGCTCGACCTCGATCACCTTCTCGAACGCCTCGGCCGCGGGGGCGTGCTCCCCGACGAGGTTCTGGCAGTGCCCCCGCCAGTACCACGCGTCGAAGAGGTCGGGCTTGTGCTCGGTGGCCCCCGCGAAGCCGCGCGCCGCGCCCTCGAGGTTGCCCTTCTCGAGGTAAGCGAGGCCGAGGTGATAGAAGGCGATGCCGTAGTTGTCCCGCAGCGAGACCGCCTTCTCGAGGTGCTCGATGGCGGGATCGAGCTGCGCCGCGTTCCGGTACGCCTTTCCGATCATGTACCGCTTGACCGGGTCGTTGGGCGCCACGAGGAGGGCGGTCTTGAGCACCTCGATCTGCTGCTCGGCTTTTCTCTTCTCCGACGGGTCCCGGTCGAAGGCGTAGCTCGTCTGCTGCGTGGTCATCGGCGGATGGGCCGATGGTAGGCGGCCGCGTCCCCGATCGGAAGGGAGATGAGACGCGAGGGTCTCGGGAGCGGGACCCCGGGCCGGATCCGGTGGGACAGGGCGAGCGCTCTCCGGGAAAACGGGGGCCTTTCAGGCCGGCACCGATGGTGCGAAAGGAAAAGCCGCCCGGCGCGCAGAGAAGCCGGGAAGATCAGCGGCGCCGCCGCGTATCTGCCAACCGTTCTCAACGCAGCATTTCAAGGAGTCGAGACCATGGGAGCCATCGCAGCCATCCTCATCGCCGGGGGCATCGTCGCCCTCATCGTGGGCGCCTTCCTCAAGTTCAAGGGAGGCAAGCTCATGAAGACCCCGTTCGCCAAGACCGGCGACGCGGCGTCCAACCCATCCGTCGCCGATCCCAAGGGTCGCGTCAGCGTCGAGGGCAACGTCGAGTGCCCGCAGCCGCTCATCGCCCCCTGCTCCGGCACCCCCTGCCTCTACTACGTGCTCAAGGTCGAGGGGTCCTGGAAGGAAGGCGACACCAACAAGTCCAAGACCTACCTCGAGGAGAAGATCGCCGCGCCCTTCTCGCTGAACGACGGCTCGGGCGCCCTGCCGATCGACGCCTCCAAGGGCGGCGACTACGACATGCAGTCCTCCTTCAACGAGACGAAGAAGGAGGGCTTCTTCGCGGACCTCAAGAACGCGGTCGGCAAGAAGGAGCCGATCATGTTCGGCAACTTCGCCTTCGAGAACCCGCCGATGAGCAAGGCGAACAAGTTCCAGTGCACCGAGCGCATCCTGCCCCTCCCCGAGAAGGCGTTCGCGCTCGGGAACCTGGAGCAGGGTGTGCTCACGTCCAAGGGCATGTTCGGCATGATGCTCTCCGCGAAGTCGCGCGACGAGATGATCGGCAGCGCGGCGAAGAACTCGAAGATGGCGTTCATCGGTGGCGCTGCGGCCGCCGGTGTCGGCCTGGTCGTGGGAGTGGTCTCCGCTCTCGTCGGCTAGGTGCTTCCATGTCTCGAAGAGGCCCCCGGGTCGGCTCGTCCGACTCGGGGGTCTCGCTTTTGGGGGTCAGGGGCGATTGGCGGTGGCGACGCGCCGCGTGCGTGACGCGATGCCCCGGCCGACGAGGGTGGGGCGGGCGCCTCCTCGTTGGCAGCTCGTTGGCAGCGCGCTTGCGTGAGCACGCGGGCCAAGGAGGAAACACCCATGAAGAAGACCCTGATCATCGGCGCCATCCTCACTCTCGGTGGCGCGCTCGCGGGCTGTGACGACCCGATCGAGGAGCGCAACGAGGAGATGGCGGAGGAGATGGCCGAGCGCAGCGAGGAGCGACGGGAGGCCGCGGGCGAGGCGCTCGAGGAGATGGCCGAGGGCGCCGGCGAGGCCAACGCCGCCCTGCGCGGCGAGAACGAGGTCGCGCAGGAGATCGAGGGCATGCGCGCGGAGGAGCAGATGGAGGACGCCATCGAGGCGCACGCGGAGGCGCGCGGCGAAGACGACTGATCCGAGCGGCCCACGTCACCGCCCCGATCGCGTGACGCTCACGCACGAACGCCCCATACTGGGGATGGTGCCGACGCGCGCAGAGTGGCAAGATCGCTGGCCGAGGCCCCCAGGTGGGCCTACTAGGGTTGGGGGGGTGACGCGCGGGCGTTCCAGCGTCGCTCCACCACCTTTCGTGGAGTGGATGCGGGTAGAGGCGAGTGAGCTCGGTGCCGAAGACACGCGTGCCGATAGGTCGTGACGACGTGAGCGGCTCGACGCCGACGCGCGGCCACGGCGCGCTCACGGCCGTGCGCGCGCTCCGGGAGGCGCTCGTGCGCGGTGACGTCGAGGGGGCCCAGGGGCTCCGGTGGCTCGCGCCCCGACCGCCCGGGGAGCGCGATCTCCTCAGCGACATGGCGGCCGCGGAGGGCGTCGGGCCGGCCGTCGAGCGTCTGTCACGGTTCTGGGCGCAGGCCCACGTGCGCTTCGAGCACGTGCGTGAGATCGACGGCAGAGAGGTGGAGGTCTACGAGCGGCTGAGCCTCCCGGGCGAGAGCCTGCCCATCGTCTCCCTGGTCCGCCGCGACGCGGGCGGCGCTCCCTGGAAGGTCGTCTGCACCAACGAAGCGCGGGACGAGCGGTTCGCGATCTGGATCTCGGTGCGCGCGCCGGAGGTGGACGAGGCGAAGCTCACCAAGAGCCTGGGCGACGCCCAGCTGCTCATGGTCGACGACGGAGGCGTGCTCGGCCACAGCACGCGCGGCTGGCTGGCGCACGTGCGCGGCCCGTTCGTGCCGGAGCCCTGGCCAGACGTCCTGCCGGGGGAGGGCGGCTACGTGGTGGAGCTGGCGACGGCGCTCGCGGCCGACGCGGTCGAGCGACGGGAGCAGCTCGAGTGGGTGCTCAGCTCGGCCAGCGGCTTCGTCGCCGCGCTCGAGGGGCAGGCGGCCATGCTGCCCGCGTCGGACAAGCTCCTGCTGCCGCAGGCGCTGTCCGCGGCGGCCGAGGGCCGGCTGACCCCCACGCAGGCCTTCCGATTCTGGGCGCGCGTCGAGGAGTCGGGTGGGCACTTCTTCACGCTCGGGCTCGGACAGCTCGGCCTGCCCGAGGTCGAGGCGCCGGTCGATCTGTTGCCGACTCCGGAGCGCACCGCGTGGCTCGTGCAGTGGATGGGCGCGACGCTCCTCGAGAAGTCGCCGATCCCCGCGCTGGGCACGGAGCTCCTGCTCGGCGACGACAGCTTCCTCGTCACGGCCGGGCGCCGTGGCCCCCGGCGCGGCAAGAGCTACGGGCGCTGGGGCGCGCTGGCCCTCGTCGGCTCCGACCCGCGGTCCATGCGAGGGAGCAGCCGGACCCGCATGCGCGTCCCGGAGCGGCTGGCCTGAGGAGGTTCTGTCTTCGGGAGGGCCTGAACGCAGGCCCTCCCCCCATGGGGCGAAGCGCCCATGGGGCCCCCCACCCGACTACGGCGATTCGCGCGCTCCGCGCGCTCTGTCGCCGACCCCAGCGGCGGGGCGCTGGGGCCCCCGCGGCTCGCGCTTTTTTTTGGGGAGGGCCTGAACGCAGGCCCTCCCCCCATGGGGCAGAGCGCCCATGGGGCCCCCCACCCGACTACGGCGATTCGCGCGCTCCGCGCGCTCTGTCGCCGACCCCAGCGGCGGGGCGCTGGGGCCCCCGCGGCTCGCGCTCTCGCTCCGCGAGAGCTGGCCGCCCTGGCGGGATGGTCGGGGCTCGCTTCGCTTCGCTCGCTTTCGGGTCGGCGGTGGCCGACCGGGATGGTCGGGGCTCGCTTCGCTTCGCTCGCTTTCGGGTCGGCGGTGGCCGACCGGGATGGTCGGGGCTCGCTTCGCTTCGCTCGCTTTCGGGTCGGCGGTGGCCGACCAGATCGGAAGAGGGTCGTGTAGGGGAAGAG
>JAVJQK010000124.1 GCA_040218145.1 Sandaracinaceae bacterium
CCGAAGGATCTCGGAGCGCGACGGCCCGGTTCTCGGTTCGGGGCGACGAGGAAATGCTTCAGCATTTTCGAGGAGACACGGGCCGAGAGACGGGTCGTCCCGCCCGAGAGACGAGGAGCGAGGTTCTTCAACGGACTGCTACCAGGGGAAGCAGCTGGTCGCAGGCTCGGAAGCGCACGGGGCGAAGACCGTCGAGGCTGTCCAGGGAGATCCGGATCGGGTGGCTGGGGGACCGGGCCGCCTCGAAGGTCACGTCCGCGCGCTCCCCCTCGAGGCTCAGCGCTTCGCAGGCCGCCCCGCGGGCCGGCGACACGCGCGCGTAGACGTGTCGCGCGTCGTTCGCGGGCGAGTAGAGCAGCTCCAGGTCTCGCGCGGCGTCGAGCGTGTAGCGGAGCGCTCGGCTCCCGCGCGCCTCCCCGAGCCGAACCCGCGACCGCGAGCGCTGACGCCGCGCCACCGCCGCGCGCCGGTGTCGACTCCCCTCATCTCGGTCCGTCACGCAGAGGTTGCCGGTGCAGACGTAGACGACCTGGTTCCCGCACCCCCGGACCCGGTACGTGTGCGCGCCGAGGTCGGTCATCTCCACGGAGCTCTGGGGACAGTTGAACTCCGCGGAGAAGCGGCTCAGCGGGGCGCGCGCGCCACACCCGAGGAGGGAGAGCGAGAGCGCGGCGAGGGGAAGGAAGGCGTGTTTCATCGAGGCAGCGAGTCTACCTCATGCGCGACCCGCAGGTCAGGCGAGCTCGGCGACGGCGGCGCTGGTGATGGAGTGGGCGAGCTCCTCGATCTCGCGCGGATCCTCACCCTCGACCATGACGCGCAGCTTCGCCTCGGTGCCGCTCCAGCGCACGACGACCCGGCCGTTCTTGCCGAGCTTCTTCTCGACGCTCTTGACCGCCTTGCTCGTCTTGGGCATCTCGGACAGCGGGCGGCGCTCCGAGAGCTTCGCGTTGACGAGGATCTGCGGCACCCGCTGCATGCACTCCGCGGCGAGCTCGCTCAGCGGGCGCTCCTCGCGGAGCACGATGCTCAGGAGCTGCAGCGCCGCGACGAGGCCGTCGCCGGTCGAGGCGTGGTCGAGGAAGATCATGTGGCCCGACTGCTCGCCGCCGAAGTTGTAGCCCTTGCTCCGCATCGCCTCGACGACGTAGCGGTCGCCGACCGCGGTGCGGACGAGCTTGCCGCCCGCCTTCGACACCGCGCGCTCGAGGCCGAGGTTGCTCATCACGGTGGCGACGAGGGTCTTCTTGCGCAGCGTCCGCTGGTTGAGCATGCGGGTCGCGCAGAGCGCCATGACCACGTCCCCGTCGACTTTCTCGCCCTTCTCGTCGATGACGATCACGCGGTCCGCGTCCCCGTCGAGCGCGATGCCGAGGTCGGCCTTCTTCTTCAGGACCTCGCGCGCGCACGCCTGCGGGTGCACGGCGCCGACCTTCTTGTTGATGTTGCGACCGTCGGGGCGGACGCCGATGGTCGCGACCTCCGCGCCGAGCTCGTAGAAGACGGCGGGGGCGACCTTGTAGGCGGCGCCGTGGGCGGCGTCGACGACGATGCGGAGGCCCTCGAGCGTCAGCTGGCTGGGGAAGCTCTGCTTGACGAACGCGACGTAGCGGCCGGGCGCGTCGTCGAGGCGCACCGCCGTGCCGACCCTCCGGCCCGTGGGGCGTTTCTGGTCGATCTCGCTCGACTCGATGAGCCGCTCGAGCTCCTCCTCCTTCGCGTCGGGCAGCTTGAAGCCGTCGCCCCCGAAGATCTTGATGCCGTTGTCTTCGTACGGGTTGTGGCTCGCGCTGATCACGATGCCCGCGTCGGCGCGCATGCTCGTCGTCAGGTGCGCGATGGCGGGCGTGGGCAGCGGCCCCGAGAGCATCACGCGGCCCCCCTGGCTGCAGACGCCGGCGCTGAGCGCCTGCTCGAAGAGGTAGCCGCTCTGCCGGGTGTCCTTACCGATCACCACGCGCGGTTGATGCGAGTTCAGGCGGCGAAGCTGGTAGGTGACCGCCGCGCCTATGCGGAACGCGATCTCGGGGGTCATGTTCCCCTCGTTCGCCAACCCGCGGATTCCGTCCGTGCCGAAGAGCTTCCTGGCCATCGCAGGCGTGCTACCCGAACGCGCATCGCTCGGCAACTCGCTCCCTCACGGTGTACGGTCCGCGGATGCGCGCCTGGCTGCTGTGTCTCGCCTCCCTCGTCGTCGCCTGTGGTCAGGATTGCCCCACCGAGCGGTCGCGCAGCTACGGCGACGAGACCTACTGCGGCGAGCCGTGCGCCGCGTGCGCCGACTGCGAGGAGGGCTTCAGCTGTCAGCTCCGCGCCGGGCGCGGGGTGTGCGTCGACGAGGCCTTCTTGCGGGACCGCGGTGTCAGTACGGTTTGCGAAGACCCTTGCCCGTCGGGCGAAGCCCGGTACCAGGGGGAGTGCGCGCGGATCTGCAACGTCGACGGCGAGTGCGACCACTGCTGCATCGAGCCCGCGGAGCTCGAGTTCTTCATCTGCGCCCCGAGCCCGGACTCCTGCTGACGCTCAGTCGCGGCAGTAGGCGGTGAACTCGGCGACGCCCAGCACGGGCTCGGGCCAGGCCGCGACGAATCGGTCGGCGTCCTCGCGGGAGCCGAACGCGACCGACGCGGCGATGTGCGAGGGAGGGAGGCCGAGGGCCTGAGCCGCGCCGTCGTCGCAGCCGAGGTCCCCCGAGCCGCCGCCCTCGATCCCGCGCGCCCGGAGCCGCTCGAGCGCGCCGGTGACGGCGGGATCACGGCCATCCGGCGCCGCGGCCAGGTAGACGCCCCACGCGGTCGCTCCGTGCACGGGCTGGACGGGGGTGGGCAGCGGCGCGGCAGGATCGGGCGCGGTCTCGTCGGGCGCGGTCTCGTCTGGCGCGCTCGCTTCTGGCGCGCTCGCTTCTGGCGCGGTCTCGTCTGGCGCGGTCTCGACCGCGGCGCGCGCGGGCTCGCTCGGGTCCGAGGATCCGCACGCGAGGCAGAGGACGAGGGCGGCGAGCGGGGCGGTCTTCATCGCGCAGAGGCTACCGCAGATCTCGACGCGCCATCGCCTCACGGCTCCCAGAGCACGTCGAGGGAGCCGTTGTCGACGGGGACGTAGCTGCCGCGGAGGATGAAGCTCTCGGGGAGGGTGAGCTCGACGTTCACGCCGCCGCCGACGCCGCCCGAGCCGCTCGAGGAGCCGGCCGCGTTGGTGCCGTCCGCGGCCGCGCTGAGGAAGCCCTCGATGTACATGCCCGTGACGAAGTCGCGCAGGAAGTCCGGGATGAGCTCGTTGGCGTTGAAGCCCGCGCGGATGCGCGTGCCGCCGAGGCCCTGGGATTCGATCGCGAGCACCGGGATCACGTCGCCGAACTCCTGACGCAGGCCCAGGGTGAGGATGCCGGCGGTCAGGCCCGCGAGGAAGCTCGCGGCCTCCTGGCTCGCGTCCAGCTCCGACGTGCCGCCCTGCTGCCGGCCGCCGCTGACGAGGAGCGCGATGACCTCGGCCCGGTCCCCGCCGTCGCTCGACTCGAAGCGCACCTGCGGATCCGTCAGCGTGCCGGTGACGTGCACGGTCACCGTCGTGCTGCGCCCGGGCACCTCGTAGATGGCGGTGATGTTCACGCGCGGGTTGAGGTCCGCCTCGCCCCCGAAGCTCAGCGTGCCTCCGTCCTGCAGCTCGAAGCGCTTGCCGAAGATCTCGAACGTGCCGCGCTGGAGCGTCGCGACGCCGCTCACGCGGAGCTCCGGGTCGCGATAGATGGCCTCGAGCTCGGCGCGCACCTCCGCCGTGAAGTCGTCGCGGCGGATCCAGAACGGGTCGCTCGCGTCGATGGTGACGTCGAGTGTGTAGCTCTCTCGCGCCGCGATGGCGCCGCCCACCGGGCGCTCGCCGCCCACGACCAGCACCTCGTGGTGGGGCTCGAGCGACTGCAGGCTCCCCGCCTGCTGCGCCGGCAGCCGGACGGTGAAGCCGCGGGTGCGGATCCGGGTCTCCGTGCGCTCGTCGGTGATCTGCCCGCCGATCAGCGCGCTGCCGCTCAGCCACGCGAGCACCATGCCCTCCTGGCGGATGGGGAAGCGGTCGGTCGCCACGGAGAGGTCGACCTCGCGCGGCACCAGCCCCTCGAAGCCGATCCGCCCGCTCGCCACCGCGCGCCCGCCCGAGTCGAAGGCGCGGAGCGGTTGGTCCGCGGGGAAGAGCGCCTCGTCCCCGTGCAGCTCCACGCGGCCGGAGATGTCGTGCAGGTGCTGCCCCAGGCCCTCGATCTGCAGGTGCCCATCGCTGATGTCGAGCGCGCCGCTCAGCCGCAGGTTCTCCCACGGGCCGATCACCTCCACGTTGCCGTCCATGCGCGCGTCCCCCGAGACGATGCCCGGGATGAACGTCAGCGCCGGCTCCATGCGGACCGACTCGAAGTCGCTCCAGCTGACGATCTCGCCGCCCTCCACGTAGGCCGGCAGGAGCTGCCCCGCCGCCCAGCGCACGGGCACGCGCAGCCGGCTGACCATCTCGTTCGCGGCCGCGGAGTCGACCTCTCGGCAGCGCGCGCCCTCCGTGCCCGGCTCGCCCGCCAGCCCGAGGATCGTGCAGGCGGTGACCGCGTCTCGCTCCGGGGTGCTGCCCACCCGCACGTGCACGCGATAGTCGGTGCTGAGCCGCGCCTGCCCGCGCTCGCCCCCCACCTCCCAGATCCGCAGGTGTGGGAGGTCGACGACCGCGCCGACCACCGGGGTGTCGGTCAAGAGATCCTTCGCGGTCACCGACGCCTGGATGGGACCGGAGCCGAAGCCGCACAGCCACGGGACCTGCTGGAACGTCACGCCGCGCACGCTCGCGGTCAGCTCGGTCGAGGGGAACTCCGGCACCTCCCCGCGCTGCACCCACTGGTCGAGCGGCAGGACCGCGATGGCCGTCGCGTCGATCGCGGGCCGGGTCCCCCCGAAGAAGCCGTAGATCCGCGCCTCCGCGATCTCGCCGTCGAGCGTGCCGCGCACGGTGGTCAGGGGCCGGAGCTCCGCCGCGCAGGGATCGTCGGTCGCCGCCTCCACGTAACGCCCCACCGCGGCGAAGTCCGCGTGCGGCCCGTCGGGGCCACCCGACGCGGTCAGGCTGAGCGACGCGCTGAGGCCCGGCGGGACGTAGTCGCGGAGTGGGCGTGGGTAGGCGTCGAGGCGGCGCCGCGGGACGCGCACGGATGCGCTCCACTCCGCCGCCGAGAGCTGGGCCCAGAACTGCTGGAAGCTGCTGGGGACGTCGTCGATGGCGAAGGGCAGGGAGGCCTCGGCCTCGAGCAGCTCCCCTTGCGTGTCCGCGACCCAGAGGTGGCGCACCCGGACGCGGTCCGCGCCATAGCTCAGCCGCACCTTGCCGCGGAGCGGATCCCAGCCGGGCAAGCCGATGCGATCCAGGACGACCACCGCGTCGCGCAGGCCCGGCGTGCGCGCGCTCCCCTCGAGCTCGATGGTCGTGGTGATCCGCCCGAGCACCGGGATCTCCTCGAGCACGCCGAGCCGCGCGAGGAGGCGGAGGTCCAGGTTGCCCGCCTCGACGCGGAGCCCGTCCAGCGTCGCCTCGTCGAGCAGGCGCGAGGGGTCGCGGAGCGCGCGCTCGGTGACCTCGATCGGCCCCTCGAGCCCGATGGAGCCCTGGTCTCCCAGATCGAGCCGCACGTTGGTGTCGAGCGTCGTGTCCTCGAGCGAGAGCTGCACCGTGCCATTGATCTCGTCGACGTTGCGGAACGAGCCGTCGCGGATCCGCGCGGTCAGCTCTCCTTGCGGACGTCGGTCGATGTCGCCGCGGATCTGAGCTCTCCCGTCGACGCGCCCGCCGAGCCCCTCGAGCGCCTCCGGGGCGAGCGGCGCGATCTGGGCGAGGTCGACGTTCAGCAGCTGGATGTCGATGTCGTCGTCGCCGTTGAAGCGGTACGTCCCGCTCGCCACGACGCGCTCGTCCGCGCGCTCGAGCACCAGCGGATCGACCGTCACCGACTGCCCCGGGCGGAAGCGCAGGCTCACCCGCCCACGCATCGGCGCGCCGTCTCCGAGGTCGATGGCGAGGGTCGGCGCGTCCAGGGTCAGCCCGCCCGCGGTGGACGTCGCGCGGCCCTGCACGAGCACCAGCGTGCCGGCCTGGGCGTCGGCGGCGCGCGCGCTCACCTCGTAGCCGCCCGCTCCGCCGTGGATCGAGACCTCGGCGTCGCCGAGGGAGACCTCCCCGATGCGCAGCCCGCTCGCGGTCCCCTCTGCGTGGATGACGGGCGCCGGCCCGCTCCCGGGCGCGAACTGGCCGCTGACGTCGAGCGTCTCCGCCCTCACGTTCCCGTAGCGCGCGCCCCGGAGCCGCAGCCGGCCGTCGAAGCGCAGGTTCTCGAAGCCCGGGTCGGCGCGCACGTCGAGCACCGCGAAGGCGGAGCCGCGCGCGTCGGGGGCGAGCCGCCGCAGGTTGGGCTCGTCCTGGAGGTTCGCGATCCGCGCCGTGACGTGCACGTCCACGCGCCCGTCGAAGCCGATCTCGCCGTTGATGTCGGCGCCGCCGTCGACGAGGTCGGCGTGCAGGCGCGTCAGCGCGAGCTGGTCCTCCTGGAGGAGCCCGTCGAGGGTGAAGGCGGGGATCTGGTAGCCCTCGATCGTCAGCGGCCGCACCTCGGCGTGCACGCGCTGCACCCGCTCGCCCGAGTCGGGCGGATCCTCGGGCTCGATCTCCAGCCGCACCCGCCCGCCGATGTCGAGGGCGGGCGCTCCGTCGACCAGCTCGGAGAGCGCCAGCTCACCGTCCGTCCAGGCCTCGAGGACCAGGGAGCCCTCGCTCGGCAGCTGCCCGTGCACGTAGAAGTGGCCGGGCTCGCCGCGCAGCTCCGCCCGCAGCTCGAGGTCATCGGTCGGACCCCAGAGGCGGGCGTGCCCGTGATAGGTGCCCCGCAGCGAGTCGAGCCCGGGCGCCACCTCCATCTCCGCCAGCGTGGCCATCTCGACCGGCTCGGCCGACGCCGTCAGGTCCATCACCGGCGGCGCCTCGTCGTCGGGGCGCACCAGCTCGATGCGGGCGCGGACGCGGGTCCCGTCGCGGCGCGCGCGGGCGAAGAAGTCGAGCCCCTCCGCCATGTCCGAGTCGAAATGACCGACGATGCGCTCGATCTCCGTCACGCCGGGGTAGGGCCCCGTCATGAGCGCGTTGCCGTCGTGCACGATGAACCGCACGTCGCTCTGCGCCTCGACGCGGCCCGCGATGGCCACCTGCTCGAAGCGCATGCCCTCGTAGCCGGGCGCGTCGCCCTGGACGAGGATGTTCTGAAGCTCGACCCCGTCGACGACGACGAGGGGCGGCGTGCCGCTGCTGGGAGAGGTGTCGACGGGCAGGAAGGCGTCGACCAGGGACACGGTGTCCTCGTCCTCGCCCGAGACGTAGAGCGTGACCACGCCGTCCCGGGCCCGCGCGCGATCGATCCGGATCACCCCGTCGAAGAGGGCCGCGAAGTCCGGCCACGCCGCGACGCGGCCGACGCGGATCACCTCACGGCCGTCGGGATCGCGCACCACCACGTCGCGCGCGACGAGCTTCGCCCAGCTCACGTTCTGCAGCTCGCCGATCTCGAGCTCGCCCTCGATCGTCCGGTTCAGCAGCGAGGTGAGCGCGTCGACCGCGACCACCCCGGCCAGCGGCAGCTGCAGGTGATAGGCGAGGCTCGCCAGCAGCGCGAGCAGCCCCACCAGCGTCCACCCGACGGTGGCCCCCGCGCGTTTCGCCGCGCGCTTCAGAACGCCTCGCCGATGGTGATGTGAACGGCGGCCGGGAACTCACGGGTGAACAGGTAGTTGCGCGGGTTGCACTCGTTGGCGGAGTCCGCGGTGCACGTCGGCGGCAGGGAGCTGTCGCCGCCGAAGCTCCGCAGCTCGGGCGGGGCCCACGCCAGGTCCAGCCGCAGGGGGCCGACGATGGTGCGGTAGCGGATCCCGAGCCCGACCGAGACCTGCGGGTGGTCGAAGCGGAAGGGCGCGTCGCTGCTGGTCGAGCCGAGCGGTGGCCGCGAGACGTCGCCCGCGTCCCCGAAGAGCACGACGCCGAAGGCGGCCGTGATCGGCACACGCAGCTCGAGCGACGCCTCCCAGCTCCGTGTGCCGCCGGAGATGCGCACGGGGCGTTGCTGGATGTCCAGCCCGCGCTCGAGATCGGCCCGTGAGCGCGGCGTGTTGACATAGCGCTGCACCGCGTCGCCGAGGAGGCCGGGCAGGTAGCCGCGGTTGCTCGAGGCGCCGCCGCCCCGGAGGTGGAGCAGGGTCGGGCCGAGCACGTTGAGCTGGTAGACGTTGTCGGCGAGCAGGCTCTGGTCGTAGCTGATGACGTGCATCACGCCGATCTCGAAGCGGCCCGCGAGCACGACGTCGCCGATCGGCACGTACCCTCGGGCTTCGGCGTTGACGGCGATCATGTCCCACGAGCTCAGCGGCTGGACGCTCTGCTGCGACGTGACGGCGAAGTAGGCCCCGGCGCGCGGGTTGCGCGGGTCGTCCCGCAGATCGAGGCGCACCACCTCCTCGAGCCAGAGCGAGCCGGTCTCGGGCAGCCGCTGGGTCGGGTCGATCGGCTGCACGTCAGTGGGGAAGAACCAGTTCCCGTGGATGAAGGCCGCCGTGTAGAGGCGCCCGTCGAGCCAGGTGCGCTCCGGCCCGAGCACTCCGTCGAGCTCCGAGCGGAAGAAGCCCGTGAAGGGCATCGGGCCGAGGTCCTCGCGGAGCTGGAACAGGAGATTGGTGCGCGGCTCCAGGAACGCGGGCCACCGGAAGCTCGTCACGGCCTGGATACCGAAGGGCGGGTTCTGCGCCGGCGTGAAGTTGAAGACCGGCATCTCGAAGATGAGGCGCGGCCGCAGCTCGAAGCGCCAGCGGATGAGTCGGTCGAAGAGGTTGCGGTGCTCGAGCGTGGCGCTGAGGTGGATGTCCCACTGGGCCGCGTCCTGCTGCCCGGCGAAGTTCGTCGCCGTGCCGAAGGTGATGGCCTGACCCGCCTGGAAGCCGCCGCCGAAGCCGTATCGGAAGGCGCGACCCGGCGCGACGCGGATCTCGATGTCGACCGGCTCGTGCCCCTCCTCGACCTGCGCCGGGCCGTCCTGGCAGAAGCGGTCCGTGTCTCCGATCTGGACGTCCACGTCTTCGGCGTCGACCACGGGCGGCTCGCTGGAGGCGTCGTCGCCCGCGCCCTCGACCTCCTCGTTCTCCTCTCGATCCTCGGGGCGAATCTCGACGCTGCTGAACGCGCCGAGGGCATAGAGCGCGCGCTGCGACTCCTCGAGGGCGGCGAGGCTGAAGGTCTCTCCAGGGGCGAGGTCGGCGACCGCGAGCAGCGTGTCGGGCGGGAGGTTGTCGTAGCCGGTCACGCAGACCCGGCCGACCACGTTGGGCAGGTCCGCGTCGACGATGAAGACGATGTAGGCCTCGCGGCGGCCCCGGTTGAGCTTGACCTCACCGTCGACCCGCGCGTGCGCGTACCCGGCGTCGGCGAGCACGCGGAGCATGTCTCGCTTGGTCAGCTCGTAGAGCGCCTCGTCGAAGCGGTCGTCGCGGCTGAAACGCAGCTGGGCGCGCAGCTGCTCGCGCATGCCTTCGGGGAGCACGTCGATCCCCCGGATCGACATGCGGGCGATGCGGACCGGCTCACCCTCCTCGACCGTCACGCTGACGTCGACGGTGCAGTCGCTCTCGTCGCCCGCGCCGCAGCCCTCGACGTCGCGATCGGTGCCCGTCGCCGCCGGGGGATCGACCTCGGTGTCGACCACGCGCGCGTCGAGGTAGCCCCGCGCCCGGTACCAGCGCTCGATGCGCTCGAGGTCTCGCTCGAACACGCTCTCGTCGTAGAGCGGCCACTCGGTCCAGGGCCAGTGCCAGAAGTCGACGATGAGGTGGCTGCCGTCGAACGGCGGCTCGCCGCACGAGGGCGCGCCGCGCAGACCGATGTCGACGTTGAAGGTCGACCGGTCGCGGGTCCCGAGGCAGGCCGCGATCGCCTCCGCGTCCATCTGCTCGGCGCCGTGGATGGTGAGGTTCTCGACGCCGTAGCGGCCGTCCTCGATCTCGGCCGGGGTGGCCGCGGCGCCGATGGAGAGGAAGGCGCCCCAGTGGCCCAGCTCCGCGAACCCGAAGCCGAGGTTGGGGTCGAGGGCCACGTTCAAGCGCGCCTCGCCGAAGAGCTCCACCGAGTCGGCGATCATGCCGGTGACGCGGAAGAAGCCCTCGGCCGAGGTCTGGAAGGTCTCGGTCGCGAGGGTCGGGCTGAAGATCGCGCGCAGGCGAACGCCGCCGAAGAAGTTGTCGGCGCGGAGCCCCGCCGCGATGGCCGCCTCCACCACCACGTCCACCGGGTCGATGGCGTCGGCGTCTTCGTTGTCCTCCGGCGGGATGAGCCCGACGTCGTCGTCGATCGCGACGAGGACGCCGGGGCGCACCGATCCCTCGAAGTAGAGGGGCTCGGTGGGGACCCACTCGAGGCTCAGCTCGGGCACGAGGCCGACGCGCTCGGAGGCCCAGAGCCAGATCTCGCTCAGCCCACGGCTCGCCGCGGCGAAGTAGGCGGCGTTCCGGTCCCCGTCGCGGTCCGCGACCAGCGGGACGGCGACGCCGCCGCCCACCCGGAGGCGAAACGTCTCCTCGCCGGCCACGTAGAGGACCGAGAGCATGGGGTTGCCCGAGGTCCAGGCCTCGCTCTGGCCGAAGACCTCCGCGTCGAGGTCGCCGTACGCGATGCCGTACGTGAAGCGCAGCTCCGTGGTGCGCTCGAGCACGAGGCCGAGCCGCCCGAGGATCGAGAACGACGCCAGGCGCAGCTCGTCGCGCGAGGCCTGCCAGAAGCCCAGCTCCACGTGGCCGCCGCTGCGGGGGACCTCGACGAACCCACGCGGGGAGGGCGCGTCCCAGGGCACCTGGGCGCGTGCGGTCCCGGCGAGCGCCGTCAGCCCGCCGACCAGAGCCAGCGTGGTCAGCGCGCGTCTCATGATCGGGGGGAGGATGCGCGAGCCGAGGGAGCCGGTCGAGCGCTCCGCCGCCTTTCGTTCAGCGCTCGCCCTGGACCGGGGATCGGACGCTGAGGACGGGGCAAGGGGAGTGTCGCACCACGTTCTCGGCGACGCTGCCGATCAGCAGGTGCGCCAGCCCGGTGCGGCCGTGGGTCGAGATGACGATCAGGTCCACATCCTCCTTCTGGGCGTAGTGGCAGATCCCGTCCGCTGCGTTGGGGCTGATGATCAGCGCGGTCTTCGTCTTCTCGATGTCGCCGAAGTGCTTCTCCACGACCTCGGTGAGCGCCGCGTGGATCGCCTTCTCGACGTCCTGCTCGACCTCGAGCTGCTTGGCGGCTTCGCCTCGCGTCGCGATCGGAGCCAGCGGAGACGGGTCGAGCACGTGACACACGGTCACCTTCGCGCCGACCTCGCGGGCGAGCTCGCCCGCCTTTTCGAGGCCGAACCGGGCTGCTTCGGAGAAGTCGGTGGCGACCAGAATGCTCTGGGTGATGGCCATGCCGCTCAAGGTATTCCCGACGCTACCGTTTTCCAACAACCGAACGGGGGGGCCCGGCACGCAACCCATGTAAGCGAGCCGCTGAAGTGCTAATAAGGCAAAACCCTACGGGGAGCCGGGTGGGGATGGGCGAGACGTCGAAGTTGGGCGAGAAGACCGGGGGGCGCGCGGAGCGCAGCGGGGCGAGATCCGCCTCGGGGCGGGGCGTGACCGCGTCCGGCACCTCCCCGTCGGGCACGTACGCGGAGTCCGAGCTGCCGCGCATGCTCACCGACCGCTACCGCCTCGAGGCGATGATCGCCAAGGGCGGCATGGGCCGCGTCTACCGCGCGACCCAGCTGCCGCTCGAGCGATCGGTGGCGGTGAAGGTGCTCGTGCCTCCGCCCAACGTGGATGGCGACTTCCACCGCCGCTTCCTCCTCGAGGCGTCGGTGTGCGCGAACCTGACCCACCCGAACATCGTCGTCGTTCACGACTACGGCGAGTCCGAAGAGGGCGAGCTGTTCATGGCCATGGAGCTGCTCGACGGCGAGCCGCTCCGCGACACGATCGAGCGGGAGGGGCCGCTCGAGCCCGATCGGGCCGCGCGCATCGCGGTGCAGATCGCGCGCGCCCTGAGAGCGGCGCACCGCGAGGGCGTGGCGCACCGCGATCTGAAGCCGGGCAACGTCTTCGTGCGCGCCGACAGCGGCGACGAGGACGGCGAGCGCGACGTGGTGAAGGTCCTCGACTTCGGCCTCGTGAAGGTCTTCGAGGAGGAGCGGGCCGGGGTCGAGGAGGACGAGACCGACGGGGATCTGATGCTGGGCTCGCCCCGCTACATGTCGCCCGAGCAGGTCCTGTGCGAGGCGGTGGACGCGCGCTCGGACATCTACTCCTTCGGCGCGTGCCTCTTCGCGATGCTGACCGGGCGACCCCCGTTCCTGGGGCGGAGCCCGATGGAGGTGCTCACCCAGCATCTGCGCCGCCCGACCCCGTCGCTGGCGTCGGTCTTCGCGGAGCTTCCCGAGCCCCCGGCGCACGATCCCCCCGAGGCGCTGGACGCCGTCATCCAGCGCTGCATGCAGAAGGACCCCGACGAGCGCTACCAGAGCATCGACGAGGTGATCGACGCCCTGAAGGCGGCCGCGCCGAAGGACGCCGCCCTGACCGGGGCCTTCGAGGCGCTCGGCTCGACGTCCGAGATCCGCCCCACCGAGGCGCGCGCGAGCTCGAGTCGACTGCCCTGGCTGCTCGCGGCGGCGCTGCTGGGCCTGGCCGGGCTCGCGGCCGCGATGATCCTGCCGCGCTCCGGAGCAGAAGGGGAGCCGCCCGCGCCTCGGGTGGCTTCGGCCCGCCCCGCCGCGCCGCTCGACGTGCCGGTGACGATCACGAGCGAGCCCAGCGGGGCGGAGGTGAGCTCGGGCGGCGTCGTGCTCGGCGTGACCCCCCTGACGCGAGACCTCCCCGTGACCCCGCATGGCGCGACGCGCGAGTTCGAGCTGCGCCTGGAGGGCTACCTGCCGGGGCGCGCCCGCCACGAGGTGGTCGGGGAGTTCGTCGAGGTGCACGTCGGGCTCGAGCCCGCGCCGCCGCCCGAGCCTCCACAGGTCGAGGAGGCCGAGCCCACGCCCGCCGTGCGCCGCGCCGCGCCGCGCCGACGTCGAGCCGCGCCCCGCGCCGCCCGCCGCGAGGAGACCTCCCCTCGCGGCACCCCGCAGCGCTCCCGGCTGGTCGATGAGCGGCGCACCCGCATTCCGGTCGTGGACTGAACGAGGTAGGGTCCAGGCATGAGCAAGCGCGCGTCGGGGGTGCTGCTGTCCGCCCTGCTCGGGCTGGCGGGCTGCTCCCTCATCCTCGATCCTCAGCTCAGCGACACCGGGGAGACCGCCTTCGGCGGGACCTGCGCCGACGGCTTCGAGTGCGAGAGCGGCGTCTGTCGCGATGGGCGCTGCACCCAGGCCTGCGCCAGCGACGCCCCTTGCCCCGAGAACGCGGCATGCGGCGCGCAGGGGTTCTGTGAGCTGCTGTCGCCCCCGCCGCGCTCGCCCCTGCAAGTCGGTATGCTGTATGTCGGCCCCGTCGGGGACCACGGCTGGACCAAGGCCCACGACGACAGCCGCATCCACTTCCTCGAGCGGATCGACGGCGCCTCGGCGATGTTCGCGCCCTCGGTGTCCACGGTCGACGCGCCCGCCCGCATCGAGGAGTTCGTGGCGCGCGGGGACAACGTCATCATCGCGACGAGCTTCGACTTCCTCGTCCCCGTCCAGAACGCGGCGCTCCGTCACCCCGACGTGAACTTCCTGCTCTGCTCGGGGTTCGTGAACGGACCGAACCTCGGCTCCTACTTCGGCCGCATGTACCAGGTCATGTACCAGGCCGGGCAGCTCGCGGGCCGCACCACCCAGCTCGATCGCATCGGCATCGTCGGCCCGATCGTCATCCCCGAGACGGTGCGGCACATCAACGCCTTCACGCGCGGCGTCCGGTCCGTGAACCCCGACGCCGAGGTGGTCGTGCGCTGGGTCTTCGCCTGGTTCGATCCCGAGGAGGAGGCCGCGGCCGCGAACGAGCTCATCGACGCGGGCGTCGACATCGTGTTCGCCCACACCGACACGACCATCGCCATCGAGACCGCCAACGCGCGAAGCACGGTCGAGAGGCCGCTGTTCACCATCGGCTACGACAACCCGGACAGCTGCTCCTTCGCCGAGGAGACCTGCATCGCGAGCGCGTACTGGAACTGGGGCCCCCTCGTGACCCGCCTCCTCCAGGAGATGGAGGCGGGGACCTGGCGGCCGGATCTCCAGCCCTGGGAGCAGATGCGCGCCGACCCGAGCCACAGCACGGTCTACCTCGACGTGAGCGACCGCAATGTTCCTTCCGCGGTTCGGGTCGAGATCGAGGGGCTCGTCGCGGACCTCTCGGCCGACACGGATCGCGCGCGCTACCTGCCCTTCCTCGGGCCCGTCGTGGACAACACGGGTGCGGCGCGGATCGCCGACGGAGCGACGCCGACGGACGAGGATCTCTTGCAGATGTGCTGGTTCGTCGACGGCGTCGTCGACCTCGAGGGCCGTCCGGCCGTGGTTCCGAGCGGCTGCGTGGGGGTTCGATGACGGCGCGCGCGCTCGTCTCGCTCACGCTGGGCGTGGCCCTCGCGCTCGCCGCGCCTTGCCTGGAGGGCCGCGCGCAGGACGAGGCGACCGTCGACCGGGAGGCGGAGTTCCAGGCGCAGCTGGACGCCGGGCTCGCGCACTACGAGGAGCGTCGCTACGCGGAGGCCGCCGCGGCGTTCGAGGCGGCGTACGCGATCCGCGCCGAGCCGGAGCTCGCCTACAACATCGCGCGCAGCTACGAGCGCGCCGTCATGCGCGAGGAGGCGATCGCGGCCTATGACCGCTTCCTCGGGCTGCCGGGGACGACGTCGGAGATGCGCAACCGGGCTCGCAGCGCGCGGAGCAGCCTGCGCGCGGAGGTCGAGGCGCTGGCACGACCAGAGGTGCCCGACGAGCCCGAGCCCGCCCCCGAGCCGATCGTGGAGCCCGTCGTCGAGGCGCCCTCCGAGCCGGCGGCGCCCGTCGAGCCGGCGAGCGAGTCGGCGCTGGTGCCGGTCGGCTGGATCCTCGTGGCGACCGGCGGGCTCGGGGTGGGCGTCGGCGCCGTCTTCGGCGGCCTCGCGCTCGCGGCGAACGGCGACTTCGACGCGGCCACCGACCGGAGCGAGCAGGTGCGCCTGCGCGACGAGGTCCGACGGTTCGCGCTGCTGACCGACATCCTCGTCGGGGTCGGCGCGGGCGTCGCCGTCGGCGGCGTGATCCTCGTCCTGATCGGCCTGAGCGAAGGCGGCGGCGGCGACGACGCCGCGGTGACGTGGGCCCCGCGCGTCGGCCCGGACGAGCTGGGCCTGAGCGCCGTCGGGCGCTTCTGAGCGAGCTCTAGACCCAAATCCAGCGCCTCGTTCCACGATGCGCCTGTATTTGGGGCTAGAGGCGCCGCAGGCGCGTCGTTTTCGGGTGAAGCGAAGGCGGCTTTGCCGCCGCAGCGAGGGGCTCTTGCGAAAAGCCCCTGACTAGAATTGCTAGGCCCGGAGCGAGCGCGAAGCGCTTGATTCGGGTCTAGACGGCCTTCAGCATCCGGTAGAGCGACGCGGGCCGGTGGAACTGGAAGGTGTAGTGGCCGAGGCGGACCATCGCGCCGTCCTTCAGCTCCCGCTCGCCCTTCAGCGGCGTGTAGTCCAGCTCGATGCCGTTCTTGGAGCCCGCGTCGCTGATGTGCATCGCGTCGCCGTCCATCCGGATGCGCGCGTGCAGCTTGGAGATGCTCTCGTGGTCGATGCACACGTCGTTGCTCTGTGCGCGCCCGACGAGGAGGGTGCCGGCGAAGCGCGGCTGCACCTTCGTCAGGGGGTAGACCCAGGAGGTCTTGAGATCGATCCCCGGCGCCGCCCGTGAGAACGTCCCGCGGAGCGCGACCGTGTGATACGACCAGCTGCGCTCCTCCTCCGACACCGGCGGCGTGCCCACCAGGGCGCCGAAGCCGAGCCGGTCGCAGAACGCCTTCTCCGTACCTTCGCGCGCCAGCGTGAGCGCGTCGTCGATCGAGATCGGGGCGGGTGACACGCCGCGAGGATACGCGCGGACGCGCTGGGTGCCCAGCCCGATCAGGGCTCGAGGGGGGTCGCCGCCGGGTCCTCGAGCGCGAGCCCGCCCGCGGGGGCGTTCGAGAGGCGGAGGTGGCCGTTCGGATCGCTGCGGGTCACCCAGACGCTCCCGTCCGAGAGACGGAGCGCGAGGAGGTGGGAGCCGAGGACCCGCTCCCCGTCGGGGGCGTAGGCGTACACGTCCGCCTCGGTGTTCATGGGCGGGAGCGCCGGGCTCGCGCACACCTCGGCGACCTCGGGGGCGAGCGGCTCGGAGGCGCAGCGCTCGAGCGCCTCGGCGACGGTGGCCCTCGGGACGTGACCTGCGTCGGCCGCCGCCCTCGCCCAGCGCGCGGCCGCGGCGCGGACCACGCCTGCGTGGCGCCGCTCCAGCCAGCCGAGCGGGTGCGGGCCCGAGGCGCAGGGCGGAGCCGCGAGCGCCGCGAGCGCGGTCGCGACGTTGGCGCGGACGAACGGGTCGTGGCTCGCGCCGAGTCGACAGAGCCCCGCGTGCGCGGCGTCTTCCAGCCCCGCCTCCTGGAGCACGCCGCGGCGGGCCAGGCGCGCGAGCGCGAACGCGGCGGCCGCGGACGCGGGCCAAGGGAGATCCGCGCCGCGCTCGAGCAGGAGCTGCGCCTCTTCGGCCGTGCCGTGCTCCCCCATCACCGACGCGGCCTGCGTCTGCAGCGTGGTGCTCGGCTGCTCCAGGAGGCCGCGGAGCGCGGCCCGGGCCGCGTCGTGATCCAGCGCCCCGATGGCGCGCGTCACCATCAGGCTGCGGCGGGGCCCCGCGCGCTCGAGCAGCGCCGCGAGCGGCGCGGCCGCGTCGCTGGGGTGCCACGCGACGAGCACGTCGAGCGCGCGGGCCGCGAGCCCGAGATCGTCGCCCGCGGCCAGCTCGAGCAGGAGCGAGCGCGCCGCGTCGGCGCTGTCGGCGGGGAGCGCGTCGGCCTCGGCGAGGCGTGGGAGCGCGCGCGCCAGCGCCATCAGCGCGGCGTGGCGGTCGGTGGGCTCGCGGCGCCGCAGGCGCGCCAGCAGGTCGCGCACCACCTCGGCCGACGCCGCCGCGCCCGCCGCCCGCGCCGCCTCGAAGCGCAGCCGCCCGTCCGTGTCGTCGAGGAGCGCGAGCAGCGCGGGCGCGCCGTCCGGATCCCCGATGTCGCCGATCGCGCGCACCGCGGCCAGGCGCAGCTCGGGGTCTCGGTGCGACAGCAGGGTGCGGAGGGTCGGCAGCGAGCGCCTCGCGCCCACCCGGCCGAGCAGCCCGATCACCGGCTGTCGCTCCGGCTCCGTCACGTGCCCCAGCACCGCGAGGAGCGGGTCGGCGGCGCGGCCGTCGGGCTCCGCCTTCTCGAAGTAGCGGCGCAGCGCCTCGAGCACGGCGAGGCGGATGTGCACCTCCTCGGCGCGCAGGCGCTCGAGCAGCGGCACCAGGGCGTCCGGGGAGCCCGTCGCGCCGAGCGCGCGCAGCGCGGCCGGGGGCTCGCCGCGTCCTTCGCGGAGCGCGGCGAGGAGCGCGGGGGCCGCCGGCTCGATCGAGTGGAAGCTCGAGACCTCGAGCAGCGTGCGCGCGATCTGCGTCGCGTGTCCCGGCTCGTCCGCCTGGTCGAGCGCCGCCGCGAGCGCGAGCGTGATCTGGTCCGACTCCTCGTCGCCCCCCGTCCGAGCGCTGCGCCGCGCGCGCTCCACCAGCGTCTGCGCGGCCATCGCGCGCGTGCGCGGCCCCTGGAGTGCCTCGACCAGCGAGCTGCGCGCCAGCTCCCCGCCGATCTGCCCGAGCGCCGCCGTCACCGCGCGCGGGAGCCTCGGGTCGGGCGACGTCATCAGCGCGACCAGCGGCCGCACCGCCTCCTCCGAGCCGAGCCGTCCCAGCGCGCCGACCGCCGCGAGCCTCGGCTCTGGCGCGTCGTCACGGAGCCCTTGCACGAGCGCGGGCACCGCGCGGTCGTCGCCCAGATCCCCCAGCGCGGAGTAGACCGCGGCGCGCACCTCCGGCGCGTCGTCCCGGGCGCGCCCCACCAGCGGCACCACCGCGCGGAGATCCCCCATGTTGCCGAGCAGCTGGGCCGCGAGCGTGCGCACCCGTCCGTCCACGTCGTCGAGCCGCCCGAGGAGCGGCACCACCACCTCGTCGCCGCCGACCGCGGCCAGCGCCTCGACCCCCGCGCGGCGGACCTCCCCGTGCGCGTCGCCGAGCACCCGGACCAGCTGCGGCACCGTCCCGTCGGCGCCGATCTGTCCGAGCGCGCGCGCGGCCGCGGCTCTCACGTCCGCGTCCGGGTCGTCCAGCCAGTCGAGCAGCCGCGGCACCGCCTCGTTCATGCGCACCCGGCCCACCGCCTCGGCCGCCTCCGCGCGCACGCCCGCGTCTTCGTCCTCGAGCGCGGCCAGCAGCGGCTCCCGGACCTCCGCCGCCGGATAGCTCGACAGCAGCTGCACCACCTCGCGTCGCCGCGCCGGATCGGGGTCCGTCAGCTCCCGCCGCAGCCGCGTCAGCCGCCCCTCCCACTCGAACCCGAGCGAGGAGAGCGCCAACACCACCAACACCAGCCGAGCCACCCAACGCACCCCCGAGTTCTACCCAACATTCCCCCCCCACGCGAGGACACAGGGACGGTGTTTACTTGTGACCGGACTTTTTGCGTACCTGTATCTGGGGGTAGGAAAATCTTGCGTACCACAAGTCAACAAGTAAACACCGTCCCTCCACGCGAGGACACGCTCCGCGGGCGGGGAGGTATGCTCCGGCATGGCGCGGAGCGTTGGGGTGCGGGCGAACGGCCTGCGGTTTCATGTGCTCGAGGAGGGGGAGGGCGAGCGGCTCGCGCTGTGTCTGCACGGGTTCCCCGAGCTGTCCCGGTCCTGGCGCCATCAGCTGCCCGCGCTGGCGAAGCTCGGGTACCGGGCCTGGGCGCCGGATCTACGCGGCTACGGGCAGACGGACCGGCCCCCTCGCACACGGGACTACGCGATCGAGCACCTCGTCGACGACGTGGTCGGGCTCATCGACGCGGCCGGGGTCGAGAAGGCGACGCTCATCGGGCACGACTGGGGCGGGTTCATCGCCTGGCACGTCGCGTCGCGTCACCCCGAGCGGCTGGAGCGCCTCGCGATCCTGAACATCCCGCATCCCGTCCCGTTCCAGCGCGCGGTCCGACGCGGGCCGCAGCTCCTCCGCAGCTGGTACGTGCTGACGTTCCAGATCCCCGGGCTCGCCGAGCGGCTCCTCTCGGCCGATGACCACCACCGCGTCGCGGCCGCGTTCACCAGCATGGCCGTCGACCCGAGCCGCTTCACCGACGCCGACCTCGACGCCTACCGCGAGGCCGCGGCCCAGCCGGGCGCGCTCCGGGCGATGCTCTCCTACTACCGCGCCTACCTCACGGGCGGCGGCATGCGGCGCCAGAACGCGCTCGGCTTCCCGCGCATCGACGTGCCCACGCTCATCCTCTGGGGCGAGCAGGACACCGCGCTCGGCCGCGAGTGCCTGATCGGGACCCGCGAGCTCGTCCCGGACCTCACGATCCGCTACCTGCCCAACGCCTCGCACTGGGTGCAGCAGGAGGCGCCCGAGGAGGTCAACGCGCTGCTGTCACGCTGGCTCCAGGACGAGCCCGTGCCGCACAGCTGGGAGCTCTGACGCTCTCAGCCGCCGCCCATCTGCTGCAAGGCGAGCAGGCCGAGCACGCGCTCCAGCTCCTCCTCGGTGAACGACGCGCGCAGGTCCACGCGCGATCCTTCGGCGCCGATCTCCGCCTCTCGCAGAGGCCGATCGAGCCCCACCGCGCGCACCAGCATCTGGCCCGCGTAGAAGTCGCGCTGCTCACGGAACCACGTCGCCGCCGCGCCCGCCGACGCGTCGTCCGCGTAGCTGCCCTGCGCCTCGAGGTGCACGCGGCCCTCCTCGGCTTCGTCGTCTCGCAGCACCAGCTCGATGCTCTCCGGCGGGTGCTGGATGCGCCGCGTGGTCGCCGCGGTCAGGTTCGACGCGTTCGCCGAGATGATCACGCCGTCCTCGAGCGTCATCGCCGGCTCGATCGTCTCGTCGCCCTCGCGCCGCAGCTGGTGGTCTCGCGCGACCTCGAGCACGTGAGGCAGCGCCGCGGCCGTGGTCACCGCGATCTCGTTGTCGGCCGTGATCACCACCAGGCGTGGCGGGTCCGTGTCGGCCGGCCAGTCGACGACGTCGAAGCCGCCCTCCTGGCGCCAGCTCGGCCGCTCGCCGCGCTCCACCGACATGTTCAGCACCGCCTCGCGGACGCGCGCGCTCGTCATGTTGTGGCGCACCAGCATCACGCCGTCGCCCGCCATCGAGCCCGACGCGGTCACCAGCACGCGGTCGAAGTCACGCACGGGGTCGATGCCGCTGTCGCCGAGCAGCTCTCGCCACGTCGGGTAGCCGCGCACGGCCGAGCCGATGTCGTCCGAGAGCGACGAGGACCGCACGCGCTCCATGTCGATCACCGCGCGCACGTCGTGCTCGGCCGTGGCGTGCGACATCGGCGGCCCGGTCGGCCTCGGGGGCGGCGCCTCCACCTCGGCGCCCGCGGTCACCTCACCCGCTGGCTCGGCCGCGGGCTCGGCGCCGCCACAGCCGATCAGCATCAGGGGGAGGAGCGCGGCGATTCGAATTCGTGAAAGCAAAGTCGGTGTCTCCGGGGGTCAGACGCGCGGCGCGCCGTCGGCATTCTCGTCCAAGAGCTGAAGCTCCACCAGGTGACGATAGAGCCCGCCCGCCTCCATCAAAGCCTCGTGCGTGCCCTCTTCGACGATCGTCCCCTGATCCAGCACCACGATCCGGTCTGCGCGCCGCACGGTGCTCAGGCGATGCGCGATCACCAGCGCGGTCCGGTCCTTCAGCAGCACGTCGAGCGCCTTCTGGATCGCCGCCTCCGACTCCGCGTCGAGGTGGCTCGTCGCCTCGTCGAGGATGAGCAGCCGCGGGTTCGACAGCAGCGCCCGCGCGAGGGCCACACGCTGCCGCTGCCCCCCCGAGAGCTGCACGCCGCGCTCGCCCACCGTGGTCTCGTATCCGTCGGGCAGCGCGCGCACCATCGCGTCGATGTAGGCGTCCCTGGCCGCCCGCTCGATCTCCTCCCGCGTCGCCTCCGGCCGCCCGTACGCGATGTTCTCCGCGAGCGTCCCGCTGAAGAGCGTCGGCTCCTGGGCCACCGTCGCGATGGCGCGGCGCAGCTCCTCCAGCTCCGCCTCGCGCACGTCCAGCCCATCCAGGAGCACGCGCCCCCGCGTCGGGTCGAAGAAGCGCGGCACCAGCTTCGCGAGCGTGCTCTTGCCCGCCCCCGAGCGCCCGACGAGGGCGACGGTCTCGCCGGGCCGGAGCACCAGGTCGACCTTCTTCAGCACCGCCGCGTCCGGCCGCGTCGGGTAGCGATGCTCGACCCCCTCGAAGCGCACCTCACCCTGACCCGCGGGGAGCGCCTTGGCGTCGCTCGGCGAGCGAATCTCCGGCACGGCGTCGATGACCTCGAAGAGGCGGTCGGTCGCCCCCGCCGCGCGCTGGAGCGAGCTCCACAGGTTGGCGAGGCTGCCCAGCGCCACCGCGACGATCGTCGTGTAGAGCATGAACGCGGCCAGATCCCCGCCCGTCATCTCGCCCGCCGCCACCGCGCGGCCGCCCACCCAGACGATGAGCGCGATCGCGCTGAAGCCCGCGAACGACGCGCTCGCCATGAACGCGCCGCGCCAGATGGCGAGCCGCCGGGCCGCCTCGAACGCCGCCTCCACCCCGGTCGCGTAGCGGACCGCCTCGTCCTCCTCGCGGCCGAACGCCTGCACCGTCTCGATGGCGCCGACGGCCTCCGAGACCCGCGCGCTCGCCTCGCCCAGGCGGTCCTGCACCGCGCGGCTCCGCTCGCGGATCTTGCGGCCGATCATCACCACGCCCACCGCGAGCGGCGGCACCACGGCGAGCATCACGAGCGTCAGCTTGGCGTTCTCGATGAAGAGCAGCGCGAGCCCGCCGAAGAGCTGGATCGCGTTGCGCAGGGCCATCGAGATGTCCGTGCCGACCGTGCCCTCCACCACCGCGACGTCCGCCGCGAGCCGCCCGACGAGCTCTCCCGTGGAGCGGGTGTGGAACCACCCCGGCTCGAGCGTCAGCAGCCGTCCGAACACGCGCTCGCGCAGCTCGGCCACCGCGCGCTGTCCGAGCCAGCTCATCAGGTAGTGGCGGGCCCACGTGAGCCCCGCCTGCACGACGAAGAGCCCCAGCAGCCCGAGCGCGATCCAGTTCAGCATCTCGAGCGAGCCCTCGACCACGCCCTCGTCCACCGCGAAGCGGACCGCCTGCGGGTAGACCAGCGAGACGCTCGAGCCGGTGAAGAGGGCGACGGTGGCGAGCGCGAAGCGGCCCTTGTGAGGCCGCAGCACCTCGCTCAGCCGGGCGAGCCGCTTGATCCCGCGCGAGGGGGGCTTCGGCGCGGCCGGGGGCGCGTCGAGCGCGGCGAGGGAGTCGGATCCGGCGGACATTCCGCCAGACTTTGTGGCGCTCGGGGTCGAAACACCACCCCCTTTCATGGGACCGCCCGTCGCGCCCGCGCACCACCCGCTTCAGGGCGCGATCTCGCCGAGCTCCCACACGCGCACCAGGAAGTGCGGCTCCCCGCGCCGGTCGACCACGTGGATCTTCAGCGGCGGCTCTCCCGGCGCGAAGACCGGGGTGCAGCCCGGGCCCGAGTAGAGGTCTTCGAGCATGCGCGCGTCCAGGATCTGTCCGCCCTGGTCCGCGAGCTGCCCGGGGGCGATCCCGAGGGCCGAGGTGAGCCGCTGCATCAGCGGGCCCAGATCCGGATCGGCGCAGTCGTCTTCGCCGTCGCGCGCGGCCACGAGGAAGTCCTCGGCGACCTCGGGCGTGGCCGACGGAACGAGCCCCAGCTCCTCCTGCGCCGCCGCGCACGCGGGCCCGCCCGGCTGGGAGCACCAGAGCACGATCGGGGGCAGGTCCTCCGCCTCGGCGAGGGTCGGCGGGGGCGCGTTGCGGTTCGCCTCCGTGGGAAGCGGCTGCTCGGGCGAGGCCGCGCGCGGCCGGTTGGTGCGCACGCGCGGCTCCGCGCCGCCGCACCCGACGCCCACGACCACCAGCAGCCACCACAGCCCGCGCACGGCCCGGACCTTGATGCGCCGGCGGCTCGATTGCCACCAAACGCGCAAGACCGTTGCGAACGCGGACCCGCCGCGCGTACCCTGACTCCCGAATGGAACGCCGCGCGAACGAGCGCTACCGCGTGTGGTTTCCCCTCACCGTCGTGACCGACGAAGGGCAAGAGGGGACGGCCATCAGCTACGACGTCAGCGCGTCCGGCTTGCTCATGGCCTGCCCGGGGAGCCTGCAGGTCGACGACGTCGTGACCTTGCGCTTCAAGCTGGCGTCCGACGACCAAGACGAGCGCAACGTCCAGGCCAAGATCATCCGGGTCGAGGCGACGACGGACCCCGAGGGCCCGTGGCGCTATCGGATGGCGGTGGAGTTCCTCACCCCTCAGCCCGACCTCGAGGGGCTGCTCGAAGGTCAGGTCGAGGATTGACGATCTCGCTCTGACGGCGCACACCGAGGCGAGGAGCCGCGAGCCGTGGGCAAGAAGAGTGACCGACCGAACCTCCCCGTGCTCGGGGGCCTCTGGGGGACGCTCGAGTCGGGCGAGACACCCACGCTCGACGACGCGCGTGAGAAGCTGGGCGGGCCGTGGATCGGCCGCCAGGATCTCGGCGCGCCCGTCGACATCCCTGGCCCCGACGGCCGGCGGATCGGCGTCGTCATCCACGCCACCCCGACCGAGCGCGACGTCTGGATCGGCGGAGGCCGCATCCAGCGCGTCGCGCTCGCCGACACCCGCCCCGCGGGCGGGCTCGTCCCCGACCTGGACGACATCGTCGACGACGCACACGTGCACGCGTCGTTGAGGACCGGGCAGCGCATCACCTTCCAGCGCCGCGACGGCAGCGTGGGCGAGGGCACCCTCGTGGAGAAGTGCCGCTACGGCTCGCTCGTCGGGCTCGAAGACGGCCGCGTGCTCGCGGTCAGCTTCCGCAAGCTCGCGCCGGCGGCCGAAGACGGCGCCCCGAGCTGAGCGCGCCTTGACGTGGCTCGACCGTGCCCGCTCGACCGTGCCCCGTTTTCATGTTACTCGATGTAATATGGAATCGGGGGAGGGGAAGCGGGCGTACGACATGTCCGGCCGAAAGGCCGCGGTCGAGGAGACGCGCGCGCGCATCCTGGAGGCGACCTACCTCCTCTGGCTGGAGCTTCCCTACGACGCCCTCACCGTCGCCGCGGTCGCGCGACGCGCGGAGGTGACCCGGCAGACCGTCATCCGTCACTTCGGCTCGAAGGAGGCGCTCATCCTCGCCGCGGCCGCCTGGCAGCAGCCGCGCGAGGAGGCCGCCCGCCGCGTCGAGCCCGGAGACGTGCGCGGCGCCGTGACGCGCCTGGTTGAGCGCTACGACCTCAGCGGTGACGCCAACGTGCGCCTGCTCGAGCTGGAGGGGCGCTCCCCCACGGTGGCCGAGATGCTGCGTCGCGGCCGCAAGAGCCACCGACGGTGGCTGGCCGAGACCTTCGCGCCGCAGCTCGAGGGGCTCGCGCGCCGGGACAAGCGACTCACGGTCGACGCGCTCTACGCGGCGACCGACGTGATGAACTGGAAACTTCTGCGGCGGGACTTCGGTCGCTCCTCGGCGGACACGGAGGCGGTGCTCCTCCGGCTGGTCGAAGGGGCGCTGGTCTCCGAGAAAGGCGATGCACGATGACGGACTTCCTCATGCCCATGTGGGAGGGCGGCGGCACGGTGCCGCCCCAGCTCGGCGTGGCGCGCAGGCTCATCGCGCGCGGACACCGCGTCCACGTGCTCGGCGATCCCACCCTCGAGGCCCGCGCGCGGGAGGTCGGCTGCGGCTTCACCCCGTGGCGCGAGGCGCCGCACCGGACGACGATGCGCGCCGAGGACGACCTCTTCCGCGACTGGGAGAAGAAGAGCCCCATCGCGTCGCTGAAGAACGTGCGCGACGTGTTCATGCTGGCCCCGGCGGCGGGCTACGCCGCGGACACCCAGCGCGCGATCGAGGCCACCGGCCCGGACGTGCTCATCCCGGACGCGATGCTCCTCGGGGCCCTGATCGCGGGAGAGGCCTCGGGGCTCCCCATGGCCCCCTTGTTGCCGAGCATCTGGATGTTCCCCGCGCCGGGCGCGCCCGCGATCGGGCCCGGCTTCCTGCCCGCCCGGGGGCCGCTCGGTCGACTGCGGGATCGCGCGATGCTCGGGCTCGCCACGCGGCTCTTCGACGGGGGGCTGCCGCGCCTCAACGCGATCCGCGCCGAGCACGGCCTGTCGCCGCTCGCGCATCTCTTCGATCAGGTCCTGCAGAGCGATCGCGTGCTGGTGCTCACGAGCCCGTCGTTCGACTTCAGCTCCGCCTTCGTCCCGGATCACGTGCGCTACGTCGGCCCGGTGCTCGATGATCCCCAGTGGGTGGAGCCCTGGTCTTCGCCGTTCGACGAGCACGACGACCGACCCCTCGTGCTCGTCGGGTTCAGCTCGACCTTCCAGGACCAGGTCCCCTTGCTGCGACGTGTGGTGGAGGCGCTGGCGGCGCTCCCCGTGCGCGCGGTCCTGACGCTCGGCGAGATGCTCGACCCCACCGACGTGCGAGGGACCGACAACGTGCACGTCTGTCGCTCCGCCCCGCACTCGCAGCTCCTCCCCGAGGCGGCTCTCGTGGTCACGCACTGCGGGCACGGCACCAGCATCAAGGCGCTCGCGGCGGGGCTGCCCGCGGTGTGCATCCCCATGGGGCGCGACCAGAACGACAACGCCGCGCGCATCGTTCACCTCGGGGCCGGGGTCCGGCTCGCGCCGAGCGCCAGCGCGCGGAAGATCCGGGCGGCGGTGCGACGTGTCCTGGCCGAGCCTCGTTTCCGCGCCGCGGCCGCGCGCGTGGCCACGACCCTCGCCGACGAGGCGACCCGACTCGACCCCGTGCGGGAGCTCGAGGCGCTCGTCGACGGTCACGCGGCGCGCCGAGAGCTCCGCGCTTGAAGCGCCGACTTCGATCGGGCGCGCGGCGCGCAGCGAAGCCCGCCGGAGACGGCGCCCCGAGCTGACCCGGGGCGCCGCTTCGATGACCGACCTCAGCGCGCGGGGCCGAGCTTCGCGGCGATGGCTGCGGAGGTGATCCGTCGCCACGCCGCGTGATCCGCGGGCCGCGCCCAGTCTCTCCCCATCCGATCCCAGTCGGGATCCTGCGGGTCGAGCCCGAGCCCCTCGAGGTACGCGCCCTCGACCACGAGGAACTGATGGCGATAGGCCAGCAGATACCCGCCGTGCTCGGCGCGGATCCGTCGCGCCTCTTCGTGGTGAGCGCTCCAGATGTTGAAGTAGGCGCCGCCCTGGTCGCGGTGCATCACCGTCCCGAGGTCATGCGCCTCGCTCGGCCCGCCGCCCAGCAGCGCGGCCCGCGCCCCTGGCCAGCCGCGGAAGCCGAGCTCCCGCGCCAGCGTCGCGAGCGCGTGTCTCCGGCGCACCTCGCGGGCCAGCGCCTCGTCGTCCAGCGCCTTCAGCTCGGGCAGCGCGCGCAGCCGGGTGAGCGCCTCCGGCTCGCCGCGCGCCGCCTGCCTGTGCAGCACGCGCGCGCGCTGCCTCACGTCTTCGATCGGATCCATCACCGTTGCTCCTTCGCTCGACTCGTTCCCGCTCCCGGAGTCGATCAGCGTTCGCAACGGGCGAACTCTCGTGATGTCGATCGCGACCGAGGCGCGTCCTCGGCCACCGCAGGGTGATTCGTCTTTCGGCGGTCAGGCGCCCCTGCGCACCTCGCGCGATCCTGCGGCCCTCGCGCCGGGTGTGCAAGCCCCGACGCCCGCGTCCGAGGGCGCGCGACTCGGAACGCTGTTACCTTGTGCGGCAGTGACCCGTCGTCTGTCTTTCGCCGCGCCGCTCGCGGTCCTCCTGCTCGCGCTCGCGATCCCGGCCGCCGCGCGACCCGACAACCCGCCCGGCGGGCGCCGCGTCGGTCCCCTGACCATCGGGCAGGCGCCCCCGCCGCTCAGCCTCGAGCGCATCAGCGGCAGCGGCGGGCTCACCCTCGACGCCCTGCGCGGCAACGTCGTCGTGCTCGACTTCTGGGCCACGTGGTGCGGCCCCTGCCGCGCGGTCATGCCCATCCTCGACGACATGCACCGACGCGACGAGCGCCGCGGCCTCACCGTGGTCGGCATGTCGCCCGAGCCGGAGCCCGCCATCCGCCGCCACCTCCACGCGCAGCCGGTCGGCTACACCATCGCGCGCGATCAGGGCGGCACCATGCGCGCCTACGGCATCCGCGGCATCCCGACCCTGGTCGTGCTCGGGCGCGACGGTCAGGTGGCCGAGGTGATGGTCGGCGTCGACCGGGCGAGCATGGCGCGCGTCGACGCGCTCGTGCAGCGCCTCCTCGCGCAGCCCGCGCCCTGAGCGCATGCCCCCCGAGGCCAAGCAGGACGCCGCCTTCGACGAGGTCATCGTGGATCTCGTGAACGTCGCGCGCCGCGCGGGGCTCCGGGTCGGCACGGCCGAGACCCTCGACGCCCAGGCCGCCGCGGCCGCGGTCGGGCTCACCGCGAAAGAGGACTTCCGTGCTGCGCTCGCCGCGACCCTCTGCAAGCGCCCCGAGGACCGCGCCACCTTCGACCGCGTGTTCGACGGCTTCTTCCGCAGCGACCCGGCGCCGCGGCCGGCCGACCAGCTCCGCGCGCAGGGCGTCGACCAGGACACCCTCGACGCCATGCTCGCGCGCCTCGAGGCGGCGGGCGGCGACGGGAGCGGCGGCGGGCTCGCCTCGCTCCTCTCGGGGGACGCCGAGATCGAGCAGCGCCTCGAGCGCGCGCTCCGCGAGGCCAACGTCTCCGGCATGCAGAGCCCCATGCAAGTCGGCTTGTACTCCTTGCGCGTCCTCGAGGAGATGCGCTTCTCGGCCATGGAGCAAGAGGTTGAGCGGCTCCGCGCGATGCTCGCCGCCGACGGCGCCGACCCGTCCGGCGTCGCCGAGGCGCTCAGCCACGCCCTCGAGGGGCTGCGGCGCCGCGTGCGCGCCCGCGTCCGCGAGGACTTCGAGGCGAAGAACCCCGACCGCCTCGCCCGCAGCCGCGCCGCGCGCCTCGAGCGGGAGGCGCTCGCCAACCTCGACAAGGACGAGCTGCGCCAGGTCACCGAGGAGGTCCGCCGCCTCGGCCACGTCCTGCGGGATCGGCTCGAGCGCCAGCGCCGCCGCGCGCGCCGCGGCCGCCTCGACGTGCGCTCCACCGTGCGCTCCAGCCTCCGCACGGGCGGCGTCCCCTTCGCGCCCGTCTTCCGCCGCCGCCGCCGCGATCGACCGAAGCTCGTCGTCCTCTGCGACGTCAGCGACTCCGTGCGCGCGGCGGCCCGCTTCCTCCTCGTGCTCGTCTACGCCATGCAGGAGGCCTTCAGCCGCACGCGCAGCTTCGTCTTCGTGCGCGACGTGGGCGAGTGCACGCAGCTCTTCGACGCCCATCCCGTGGACGAGGCCGTCGCGCTCGCGTTCGGCGGGGACGCGGTCCCGGTCGGCGCCAACAGCGACTACGGCCGCGTGCTCGGCCAGTTCGCCGAGCGACACCTCGACCTCGTCGACCGCCGCACCACCGTCGTCATCCTCGGCGACGGCCGCAGCAACCACCTCGACGCGAACGCCGAGGCCCTCGAGTCCATCCGCCGCCGCGCCGCGCGCGTCGTGTGGCTCAACCCCGAGCCGCGGAACAGCTGGGGCTTCGGCGACAGCGAGATGGCGCGCTACCTCCCGCACTGCACCTTCGCCGCCTCGGTGCGCAGCCTGGGCGAGCTCCGCCACGCGATCGAGCGCCTCGCCCGCGCGATCACCCGCTGACCGAAGACGAAGCCCAGGCCCTCCATGGACCGGGAGCGGCGCAGAACTGACGCCGCGTCGGGGCACCTTCGCACCGGGGATGCGCGGCCCGTCGCTTGCAGCTCCGAGCGTGAGGAGGCCCCACCATGCACGGAACCCAGCATCGCATCGAGACCCGCCGCTTCGAGCGCGCGGACGAGGCGCTCGACTTCGCGGACCACGGGCGCATCGACATCCTGAAGCTCGCCGACGGAACCACGGGCATGCACGCCGTGCTGAAGCCGGGCTGGACCTGGACCGGAGACGAGAAGCCGCTGCTCGGCAACCCGGACGCCTGCCCGATGAGCCACACCGGCTACTGCATCGGAGGCGAGCTGGTCGTGACCATGGTCGAGAGCGGCGCCGAGACGCACCTCCGCCCGGGAGACTTCTTCGAGATCCCGCCGGGCCACGACGCCTACGTGGTCGGCGACCGGGCGTGCGAGCTGATCCTCTTCGCGCCACCCGAGCACGCGGACTGACGCCGCCGCCCGGCCAGGCTCCGCGTGGGGCTCACGCTGCACCACCCCGACTCCTGCTCAGGTTCGGCGACGACGAAGAGGGCGATGACGTGGCTGCGCATGCGAGCACGCTACCCCACCTGTTTGGGCGCGCTCAGAGACCCGGCGCGCGCTCGAAGCGCATCTCCCGCAGGATCGCGATCAGCGGCGCGTGTTCTTCTTCGGGGCCGCAGACGTGGATCGCGACGGCCGCCCGCGGCTCGGGGCCGACCGCGCGGACCGAGCGACAGGGAAGAGGAGGTGGGCCGTCGGATTCGCTGTCCAGATCCGCGATGAAGTCTTGCCAGGGGTCGGGGGACTCTACCCACCGCGGCCGCTGGGGTAGGACCCGGGCGCGGAACCGTCTCGGGTCGAAGGACCCTTCGGCGCGCGTGTACCAGGAATAGATCGAGACGAACGCCTCTCCGGGGCCTCTCAGGGCGTAGGAGACCTGCCACTGGTCGGTGAGCCCGCCCGTGCTCGACAGCGTGAAGCCCGCCGGGAGCTCCACCCTGAGCACGTGACCGAACGCCAGCGCCGCGCGCGCCGTGCGCGGCTCGAGCGGAGGCACCTCGAGGTGGTCGCGCAGGAAGCTCAGCACGGGCTCCACGCGCGCGAGGCAACGCTCGCTCGGCCTACGAGCGCCGACGCGCAGGAAGATCGTCGAGTCATCGGGCGTGGCCACCGACACGAACGCGCCGCCCTCGTCCCGCGCGCCCGCGCCGTCGACGTCGGGGCGCTCCCGGGTCTCGAGCGAGAGCGCGCAGTCCGTCGCGACGAGGCGATGGCGGCTCACCCCATAGCTCAGGTTCTCCGCGGTCTCGAGTGGCTGCGTGAGCCCGCCTCCTTCGCTCACGCAGTCGCCCCCTTCGATGGTCCAGCCGCTCGGCGCCTCGGTTCGAGCGCGCCCACACGCGATCGCGAACGGCGTCCCCGGGCCTTCCTCCGGAGCCACCTCGACGACCGGCGGCGGCGCTGGCGGACTCACCTCGGGCGAAGGCTCCGCGGGAGGAGCGGGCTCGGCTGCGGTGGGTTCCGCGACCACGGATCGCGGCGCGGCTGGGGGCGGAGTCGACGGGCCGCAGCCCATCAGCAGCACGACCCACACGCACGCGATCCGGATGGAGTGACGTGGCGTCTTCATCCAGTGCAGCCTCTCACGCGCGGGGGAAGGTACGGTCCGTCTTCTCGGTACACTCCCACCCACGGGGCTGTCGACGCAGCGAAGAGCAGGAGTCCATGCGGATCTTCACCAACGGAAAGCTGACCGTCCTCCTCACCCCGAGCCACGTCTATCGCTGGCCGCGCAGGGGCGAGCCGAGCGTGGTGAAGAAGAAGTCGCCGGGCGCGACCGACATGGACGAGAGCGGGGTGCTGCTCGTCAGCTCGAAGGGCGAGGACCTCACGTCGGCCTTCGCCCCGCACTACGACGAGGCGACGGTGCTCGACGCGGGCCTCCTCGACGACGCGCGCGCCGCCTTCCTGCACGGCGACCAGACCCTCACGTGGGGGCCGCCGCCCTCCGATGACTGGGCGCAGCGGGTCGACGTCTCGAAGCACCGGAGCGAGTTCCCCGACTGGGCGGCCGCGCATCGGATCGGCCCCTTCGGCGTGCGTGACGATCTCGACGAGGAGGAGCAGGCCTACGAGCAGGAGCGCATCGACGCGCGCGGTGTCGGCTTCCCGCACGGGATCCTCCTCGCCAACGCGCACGGGATCGGGATCGCCTCGAACTTCTCCGGCAACGTGGCCCTCTTCCGACCGGACGAGACCGAGCCGAGCGTCGCCTTCCGGCTCGGCCTCGCCGAGGAGGACCGCGTCTACGCGCGCCCCACGAAGGACGGCCTGCTCGTCACCGTCGTCTTCAACGGCCGCTTCTCGCTGCTCCTCCGTGTCGACGCGAAGGGGAAGCTGCGCGCCGCGGTCCCGGAGCAGCAGGGCGGACGCACGCCCGCGCTCGAGATGGGGCGGCTCGTCCTCGACATCGTCGACACCAAGGCCGTCGTCCGCGACGCGAAGCTCGCGGAGCTGTCCTCGAGCGACGTCGTCATGAGGCCGATGACCGCGGCCGCGTCGGCCGACGGGCGGCACTTCGCCATCGCCGACAGCTTCGGCGGCGACCTCGCGCTCTACGCCGTCAGCGCCAAGGGCGCGATCAGAGAGGTCGACCGCATCTCCTACGCGGACCTCCGACGGCAGGCGAAGGCGGAGGCCGACCTCGCGGACGCGCCGCCGTTCGACCCCGAGCGCATGACCGGCACGCCGAGCATCGGCTTCGCGATGAAGCCCGTCGTCTCGCCGCCGTGGACGCTCGCGCCGGGCCGCTTCGAGCTCCCGCTCATCGTGCGGAGCGCGGGCGGGGAGGGCCGGGGCGTGGCGATCCGGCTGAGCGGCGCCGCGCTCGACGAGGTGAAGCTCGACCGCGTCACCCTCGGCGACGAGAGCGCGGCGTTCGCGCCCGACGGAGACGGCCAGCGCGCGGAGCTGCCGAGCGCGACGCTCCTCGCGGACCTCGTGCGCCCCATCGACCCGCCGCCCACGAAAGAACAGCGCGAGATCGTGGGTCAGCTCGTGGGCGAGACCCACCTCGAGCTCGTCGTGCACGGCCACGCGGAGAAGCCCTCCAACGCCATGCTCCGGGTGGAGGTCTCCGCCCTCGGCGCGACGAGCTCGCCGCTCAAGTGGATGCGGCCGCTGGTCGTGAAGGCGTGATGGCCCGGGCCTTCGCGGTGCTGCTCGCTAGCCTGCTCGGCGCGTGCGGAGGCGCGGACCGTGACCTCTCACCCGATGATCCCGTGGCTCGGGATCTCGCAGCCTGCCGCCGAACCTGCCCCACGTTGGGCATCGACGACGGCGCTCGGTGCGAGTCGCTCTGCACGGAGCCGTGCGACGAGCTGTCGGCGACGTACGGCATGGCGCAGGAGCGCTGTGAGCAGCTTCAGGCGGGAGCGCTCGCCCCGAGCGCGGCCGACGAGCCCAACGGGGCCGAGTCCTGCGGCGACTTCGTGGCCTTCCTCTTCGACTGCGACATCGGGCGCCCGCCCCGCGATCCCACCCTCGATCGAGGCACCCAGCTGAACAACGAGCTCGTCGTCATGCAGGGCGTGATCGCCAATTGCCAGGCGCGCCGCCGACCGTACGACCCCGCGCTGATCGCGTGCTTCCGCGCCGCGTCCGGCGACTGCGCGCGCTACTCGGCTTGCGCAGACGAGGCCGTCGCGGCGCGCGCCGAGTAGCCATCGCGGACGAGCCGCGCCCGGCGCGTTATGATCGGGCATGCGCATCACGCTGCTCGTGCCGTTCCTCCTGTCGCTCTTCGCGCTGTTGGCTCTGGGCGCTTGCGGGGGCGGCGAGCCCGAAGCCGAGGCGACCTGGGAGACCCACACCACCGCGGAGAGCGGCGGCGAGGACGTGTCCGAGCCGGCCGAAGACGCGCCCGAAGAGGAGGGGGAGGTGGAGTAGCCCTCTCCGCCGACCCTGCTACACCGCTCGGTCCCCATGGCCGCCGAACGACTCCAAAAGATCCTCGCGCACGCGGGAGTGGCCTCGCGCCGCGCCGCGGAGAAGCTCATCGCAGACGGGCACGTCCGCGTGAACGGGCGCATCGTCACCGAGCTCGGCACCAAAGCCGACGCCCACAAGGACAAGATCGAGGTCGACGGCAAGCGCGTCGTGCTCGAGAAGCCCGTCCATTACCTCGTGCACAAGCCGCGCGAGATGGTGACCACCCTGAACGATCCCGAGGGGCGCGAGCACCTGGGGAAGCTGTTGGCGAAGCTGCCCGAGCGGGTGTACCCCGTAGGGAGGCTCGACTACCACACCAGCGGCGCGCTGCTGGTGACCAACGACGGTGAGCTCACGGATGCGCTCTTGAACCCCGCTCGCAACGTCCCGAAGGTGTACGCCGCCAAGCTGCGCGGCCACCTGGACGTCCCCGAGCTGGACAAGCTGCGCAACGGCGTCGAGCTGGACGACGGCTACAAGACCAAGCCGGCCGAGGTCTTCGTGCTCCGCGAGGAGAGCAAGAACACCTGGATCCAGATCACCCTGACCGAGGGCAAGAACCGTCAGATCCACCGCATGGCCGAGGCCATCGGTCATCCGGTTCAGCGCCTCGCGCGCACCGCCTTCGCTGGCCTGAGCACCGACGACCTGCGCCCGGGCGAGGTCCGCCCCCTGGCCAAGCGAGAGCTCGACAAGCTCGTGAAGACCTACCTGACGCCGGCCCGGATCCAGAAGGCCAACGCGCGTCAGCAAGCCGACGAGCAGGCGGGCATGCCCGTCGCTCCGCAGTCGGCCCCCAGGAGCAAGCCGCGCGGAGGCAGCAAGCGCCGCGCGGGACGCAACCCGCGGAGCCCCGGCCCTCGGGGCAAGCGCGGAGGAGGTGACCGATGATGGACGAGATGAACCCCAGCCTCGAAGCGTCCCTCGACGACTTGAAGGTCATCTACCGCGTCCTCGGCGAGCACTTCCAGGCGCACCCCGAGCTCGCCCAGAACGGCTTCTACCTGAGCCTCCGCCGCCTCCTCGAGGCCCAGGCCGAGGCCGAGGGCGTCGACGTGAGCGACGACGAAGAGTGGACCGCGTGGCTGCTCGACGTCGCCGATCCGACCGACCCGGAGAACCGCCGGGATCTGCTGAACTGAGTCGCGAAATCCGGGCTTGACGCCTGGAAACGGCCGTCTATAGTGCGGCCTCCCTGGCGCGGGGTGGAGCAGTCTGGTAGCTCGTCGGGCTCATAACCCGAAGGTCGTCGGTTCAAATCCGGCCCCCGCAATCGCCTCCTGACAATCGAAACCTACGCTGTCGCAAGACAGCCCCCTGTCGCGGGGTGGAGCAGTCTGGTAGCTCGTCGGGCTCATAACCCGAAGGTCGTCGGTTCAAATCCGGCCCCCGCAAAACTCGGTAGCGCGATCGCTGGCAACAGCGGTCGCGTTTGTCGTTTCGGGACACACCGCGCAGTCGAACGACGCGGTCGAACGCGAGCTACGGGCAGCTGCTCGCGCTCGATCTCGACGGTTACGTCGAGGTCCTGAGTCGCTCGAGGGGCGCCGCGAACGGCCAGGGCTTGCGCGCCAAAGACGAACCATCGCAATCCACGAGATTCGAGCTCGTCCCCGATGGCACGGAGCGCCTCACCGAGCGCCGACATGGGATGCCCGATCGAGGAGCGCGCGAACCCGGAGATGCGAGTCCAGGTCCGCTCGCCGCGTCGCGTCGTCTGGCCAGTCCGGACGGGTCGCTTTCGCCGCCTCGTACAGCGCTATCGCGATGCGGACCTTCTCGTCGGTGGGCATCCTCGCGCGCATCTCCCGCGCGAGCCGCTCGGGCGCGCCCCAGTCCCGTGCCGCGTACGCGCGGAGCTCGTCCGGGTCGAGGCGGTCCATGGGCTCATTCTAGCAGCAGGCGATACTCCCCGCGCTTTCCGGAGCCTTCTTCTCACCCATCGACCTCGGGTGCACGTGAGTAGAAGAGCGTCAGCTCGGCGACTCGCAGGTCCGATAGCCCCTTCAGCGTGAGCCCGGGCTGTTTCTGTCCCAGCTCCTCGAACACGCGGAGCGCTGGTGCCCGAACCTCCTCCACGAAGCGAACATGCGCGACGAGCGCACGGAGGGTCGCGGCGTACTCGAGGAACGCGTCGCGACGCTTCCGCTTGGACCAGGGTATCGAGCGACCGAAGAACGCCTCGTGGACTCGCCGGTCGTAGATCGGAACGGTCGAGGGGACGGCGAAGTGGAGCGCCTTGGACGCCGCGATCACGCTCCCCTCGACCAGCGCCGAGAACCCTTCGATCACGTCCGCGGTGAGCGCGCCGCCGCGGGCGTCGTTCATGGCCACGACGGCGCCGGGCAGCGCGGTGGGGTCCAGGCGAAGGGCGCGAGGGAGCCACGAGTAGGACATGCTCGCGGCGAGCACGGCGTCGGAGGCGTCGAAAGGCTCCCGCTTCGAGAGCCGATCGAGGCACACCTGGTAGCTGGTGAAGTAGCTCCGTGTCAGCGCGACCTGGGCTTCGTCGGTGGGAAGGCGCACCGACCGCGCGAGGGCTGCGAGATCGTGGATCTGCATGGGGGCCGCCGAGACTACCGAGCCGGTGGGCGCTCGACCACGCGCCCGGTATCGATTGAGAACTGTGTTGCGCCGAAACGGGTCCACCTGCATCGTGAGCCGCGTGACCACCCGCGGCCGAAAGTTCGTCGTCGGCGAACGCGCCTACCGAAACGCCGTCCGTCACATGCACGCCCTGCACAACGCCAATGTTCTCTGCGGTACCTCGATGCCCGCCAGCGCCCGCGCGCCCACGAGGGGGGCCGCATCGATCGGCAAATCACCGTCGAGAAGGCACGAGAGAAGATGGGATGCGCTTCCCCGACCCCACGGCCGGGCCGGCCTGCCGCCGCCCGAGACGGTCAAGACACCTGTGGTCAGCTGCTACTAACTTCGTTGCGCTTGCGTAAAGGAAGCCGGCGGTAGACCATCGTGGCTCTCAGGGGCCAAAGCAGGTGGGGAAGCAGTGAGCGGCAACGTCTGGGACGGTAAGGAGTGGGAGCGTCATGTCCATTCCCTCCTGGTCCTGCATCATCGGGACAAGGGAGACGACTACCAGCCGGTGCCCGATACCCACGGTGGAGATCTCGGTATCGAGGGCTTCTCACGAACCGCCCGAACGGTATATCAGTCATATGCCCCGCAAGAGCCGCTGTCGGTGTCTCAGCGGTATGAGAAGCACCGGGTGAAGATCACAACCGACATCGGCAAGTTCGTCAGGAACGAGAAGGAGATCGCTGCGACGCTGGGTGACGCCGTCCGCATCAGGAGCTGGGTTCTTGTCGTACCTGTTCACGACAGCAAGCAACTTGTGAAACACGCCACGAAGAAGCAAGCCGAGGTGAGGAGCAAGAAATGTTGTCACATCGACAGTCGCAACTTCCAGGTGCTGATCAAGGATCACTCCGCCTTCCCCCTGGAGGAGGCCGCTTTGGCAGCGTCAGGCGCAAAGAAGATCGCGCTCTCGCCACCCCCTGACCAGGGTGCGGCGGAGCGCGACCTTGCGGAAGCGGGTGCTCTCGTGGCCCGGGCTACCGACAAACTGGAGGGGCGGATCGCCTCTGGAGTGGACGACATCGTGCGAGACCTCCTCCTGGCCTTCTTCCGTGCGGAGAACATCCTCGCCGACATACGTGAATCCTATCCCGAACTGTCTAGCAGAATCAGAGACTTCGACGTCGGGTTCGAATACCGGGTGCAGACGGAGTCCATTCTGTCAGTCGGCGAACCGCGCAAGCGTCTTGGGGATGTGCTCGACCTGTACCGAACCCGGCTATCAGAGGTCCTGCCGAACCTGCCAGGCACACACATGGAACTGATGGTCACCGGGAAGGTCGGAGACCTCCTTGGTCGCTGCCCGCTCCACTTCGGCGACGCCAAGAAGGAGTCCTCGTGAGCGTCCCCGCACAGTTACTTGAACTTGCGGCGCACATTACGCCTCGTCCGTATCGGGTGACGGCCGATGAGCGCCCTCTTTGGCGGATCTCGGTCGTGCTGCTTGCCGTTCCTTATGCACGGGGAGGCGCTGCAAACCGGGCGCAGCTCCACGTCCTCTACTGGGCAGCCCGCTCGCATCGCCACGCCACGCAGCTCGCCAAGTTCATGCGAAAAGGGTGCAAGTCTCTGTTCGTGCCTTTCAACACGGACCCCTCTACAGATGTCGCGATAGCGCTGGCCGGCTCCTCGCGATTACTAGCTCGCGATGAAGGCGGACGGCTCAGCCTCACGGACGTGGGCTCCCACTTCCGCTCCGCAATCTTGGCGGGCGAGGCCTTGATGGATGAGCGCGAGCGACTCGAGTTGCTTCCGAAAAAGCTCACGCTCGGAGAAGCTCGCTCCCTGTGGAGAGCGACGTGAGCCGGCTACGGTTCCATCGCATCTTGCTGCGCTCGATTAGCGAGAAGTCGGTGTTCGAGGCGGACGTGCGGTTTGCCGAGGGATTCACAGTCCTGTGGGCCGACAACACCATGGGGAAGTCGACCTGTCTGAACGCGGTTATGTACGCGCTGGGGATGGAAGGGATCTGGGGCTCCGGAGATCGTGTGCCACTTCCGGCCGCTATGACATCCCGCATCGAAGATGAAGCGGGGGACAAGCACCACGTCCTTGAGTCGTACTGCATGCTGGAGTTCAGCGGAATGGACGCGGCACCCCGGACGGTGCGACGTCACGTTCGCCACGCTACCAAGGAGCGGAAGCTCATCGAGAGCTGGGAAGCACCTCTTGAAGCGGTACTTGAGGGTGCCGTCGCCCCTCCACGCCACTACTACGTGAAGCGTTCTCATGCCGCGACGCGCGAGGGTGGATTCCATGCAGCCCTCCCCAAGTGGATCGGGTGGACGCTGCCCGAGGTTACGACTTACCAGGATGATCGGTCGCTCCTCTACGTGGAGACCCTTTTCCCCTACCTCTTCGTCGAGCAGAAGCGCGGCTGGCAACCCGTTCACCTGCGAATGCCGGGGTATCTCGGCATCCGTGAAGCTGACCGTCGGTCCCTCGAGTTTGTCCTGAACCTTGACGCCGGAGAGCGCGGTCGACGATTGCAGACGTTGCGGGCACAGGAGGCGGCGCTGAGAAACTCCTGGTCCGAGAGTGTGGCGAGCTTTCGAGCCGGTGCCTCCAAAGAGGCGATCTCAGTCGAGGGGCTCCCAGACGCTCTGGGGGCCGAGTGGCCACCCACACCCGAGCCCCAGCTCTTCGTCACGGACATCGACGATGGTGAGGCGAGGACGGTGGCGCTTGCTCATTGGCTTGAGCTGACGCGCCACCAGCTCCATGAGTGGGATCGCGCTGCGGTACCCCGGGTCGCCGCTGTCAGCGCGGCCGTGGAACGATCTCTTCGAGCAGCCGAGCAAGAACTACAGGACGTCGTGGCGTTGGGGCATCGCGCCGCGGAGCGCGACTCGCGACTCCGAATCGAGCGGGCGGCCGTCTCCACACGCATCACCGCGGTAGATGAGGACATCCAGCGCTACGATGATGTGCGCATCCTGACCACACTCGGTGCCGAGCACGGCCTGGACGTTGCGGACGATCGGTGTCCGACGTGTCGGCGTTCTCTTGGGGGAACGTTGATCGCGGTGGAGCACGCCGAAGTGGCGGATGTGCCCTCGACCCTTGACGCACTCAAGGAACAGCGACACGCCCTGGAAGGTCTTTCTCGACGTCTTGACAGAGACATCAACGACCAGCAGCGCCTGCTGGAGGCGGCCCAGCGAAAGGCGACCCAGCTCCGCGAGGCCATTCGAGCCCAGAGACGGACTCTACGCTCATCCGCGGAGAGTCCGTCAGAGGAACACATCCGGCGGCGGCTCCTTCTAGAACAGCGAGTTGATCGCGCTGACCTCGTGGACGCGCAATGGACCGAGTTGAAGGAGCGTCTGGGGGAGCTGTCGGCTCGCTACCGAGCGGTCGCTGAGGAGATCCGGGAACTGAAGGACTCCGTCCTCAGTGATGAGGATGGCTCGAAGCTGTTGAAGCTCAGGAGCGTCGTGCGAAGTCAGCTCGCGGCGTATGGCTTCACGAGCTGCGCTCCGGCCGAGATCGCTATCTCTCCGACCACATATCGCCTCGTGACGGACGGACTCGATCTAGGAATCGACATGTCGGCTAGCGATCAGATTCGCGCCGTCTGGGCTCACCTGTTGGGGCTGGTCGAGCTTAGTGGGGAGTTCGAGGACATGCGCCATCCAGGAGTGCTAATCTTCGATGAGCCGCGCCAGCAGTCTACGCGAGACCTGAGCTTTGAGGCGCTGCTTCAGCACGCAGCTGCCGTCTGCAAAGAAGGCCATCAAGTCATTTTCGCGACGAGCGAGAAGCTCGACCGCCTCCGAGGGTGGCTTCCGGAGGGGGCGAACCTTGTCGCTACGCGGGGGCGGATGCTTCAGCCACGACGCACGCTGACCAGCGAGTGATGCGTGACGACTGAGCGTGGAGCGACATCGATCGATGACATCCGGCTTCGCTCAGCGAAGAGCAGGAACTGAATGGTCGACTTCAAGAAGCTCATGGGCTCCCGCCCAGCCGGACAGGATCCAGACCCTCGGAAGATCTTCGCATCTCTCGACCGCAAGGCCTCGCATGCGGCGTTGCGTACCGCCCAGGAAGAGGCGCTCGCTAAGCTCCACGAGCGGCGTGATGCGCGAGATCTGATCTTGAAGATGCCGACCGGCCTTGGAAAAACCTCGGTCGGTCTGCTCTACCTTCAGTCCTATATGGCTGCCTCGGGCAGAGGTGCGGTGTACCTCTGCCCCACGGTCCAACTGGTTCGGCAGGTCCTGGACGAGGCCGCGCGCCTAGGCGTGAAGGCACACGAGTACCCAGCGGGGCAACCGCACCCGCCCGCCGAGTGTCTCGGCGGGCGAGCAGTCGCCGTCTGCACCTACGACAAGATGTTCAACGCACGGAGCACGTTCCAGCGCTCAGACGTCCAGTTCAACCCCGAAGCAATCGTGTGCGACGACGCGCACGCCGGGGTCGAGGAGGTGCTGGACGCGTTCACACTTCGTGTGGGTGAACCAGGGACATACGAGGAACTGCGGGCTGTCTTTGCCGATGCCTCGGCCACCAGTACACCCGGTCCGTGGGACGACGTCCTGGTAGGCGACCCGGGTGCGGTGGTGGAAGTGCCGTACTGGACTTGGGCGACGCTTCGCGAAGCCGCACAGAGGGTCCTCCAGGCGCATGCGGACGACAGGGAGGTCAAGTTCGTGTGGCCCCGCCTTCGGGAGCGCCTCGCATGGACTCGCGTGGTCGTCTCGGCGTCCGCCGTGGAGATCTCGCCTGTTGCGCCGTTCGTCGAGGACGTCCTCCCTTTCACAAATGCGAAACACCGCCTGTTCATGTCCGCGACCCTCGCAGACGACGCTGCGCTTGTCCGCGCGCTGGGGTGTGACCCGTACGCGGCGCGGGAGCCCGTTCGAGTCGGCTCTGATTCTCCTCCCGGAGAGCGTCTCGTTGTCGCACCCTCGCTCGTCGACCCAACGCTAGACCGCGCTTGGCTCATCGACTGGGCTGCGAGGACGGCCGTGCGCCACTCGGTCGTTGTCCTCGCTTCTTCCTTGAAGCAGGCCGCTGACTGGGAGCGCGTAGGGGCCCAACTTGGCGCTGGGCCCACGATCGAGAGAGTCGTCGACGGCCTACGCGGTGGGTCTGTTGGGTTCGCTGTTTTTGCCCAGCGGTACGATGGAGTGGACCTGCCGGATGACGCATGCCGAGTCCTTATTCTCGATGGCATGCCCCACGGCGAGAGCGCTACCGACATGCGTGATCGAACGCGGACCCAGATGGCGACTGGACCCAGGGCCAAGATGGTTCATCGCATCGAGCAGGGCATGGGCCGGGCGGTGCGCTCCCCCGCGGACTTCGCGGCGGTTATCCTGGCTGGTCCGGAGCTCGGTTCGTACGTGTCCAACGTCGACGTGTACCGGCACTTCGGCCGAGATCTTCAACTTCAGCTTGAGGTCGCACGCGAGCTCGCGGACTACGCCCGCGAGGAGGGCACGCCGCCCCAGACTGTGTTCGAGTCTCTGGTCGACCAGCTGCTTCGCCGCGACGCGGGCTGGCGGGCATACTACGACGACCGCGTTAGGAATCGGCTCCAGGCCGACCCCATCACGATTGATCGGGCCGCCGTCGACATCGCCGAGGCGGAGCGGAACGCGCTGCGCCTTGCGATGAACGGCGACGGGAATGGTGCCGGGCATGTGCTCACAGCGGCCCTGGAGCTGGCCGCTTCAGATGCGAGGCGAGCGGATCTGCTCGAAGCGAAAGCGAGATTCATTCACCCGCTAGACCCTGCGGAGGCGATGCGGTTGCAGACCGCAGCCCATGCCGCGTCGACCTCGGTTGCGCGTCCTCCCATCGGTAGCGTGGTTCGGCCCCCGGTCGCGCGGGACGCCGCGAGTCGCCTCATCGACCTCGCGCGGAGTCACACGAGCCCGAACGGACTGGTCGCGCAGTTCGACGCCTTACGCGCGCGGCTGACGTTCGATTCCTCCGCCTCCCAATTCGAGCTCGCGGTTCAGGAGCTCGGGACCTTCCTCGGGGCCGAATCGCGTCGGCCGGAGAAGGAAGACGGCGAAGGTCCGGACAACTTGTTGGCGTGGACTGACCTCTCGATAGTTGCCGAAGCAAAGAACGAGGCCGGCTACGCGGCAATCCCCAAGAAGGATGCCGAGCAGCTTCTTCACAGCGTCCAGTGGTTCAAGGACAAGAACCTTGCCCCGCACGATCCAGTGCCGGTCTTCTTCGGCCCTTCGCAGACCTACGACACCGGCGTGCACGGGCCGCCGGGCGCTCGGGTCGTGTTCAGGGATCATCTGGCCGCTCTGGTCGACGCGGTACGTCAGGTCGTAGCGCGGCTTGCCGGGAAGCCCGCGACGGACTGGACGGCCGCAGACGTCCATCGGTTGCTTGCGGGGCACGGGCTCAACGGCTCCCAACTCGTTCAGCGATACAGCCGCCCGGTGTCGGGTGGGTGACGGTCGACAGCGCCAGATCGAAGGCGACGGCGTCGACGCACCGCACTCAGTGCCGGCTGCGCACCTGCCCGACGACCACTCGAGGCGAGCCCCTGGCGAGGACGACGAGATTCAGCGCGCGAGGCAAACTCCATGAAGCTCAAGAGTATCCAGCTTGAACGGTTTCGGCAGTTCAAGGACACGACGTTCGAGTTCGGCGACGTCAACGTGCTCGTCGGTCCGAACAACTCAGGGAAGACGAGCGTCCTTCACGCAATTCGCGCCTTCTTCGGCTTGATGCATGGACACGTGCGCTTCGAAGGAACACCTCCCAGGGCCAAGTACCATCGGCGTTTTCTTGCCGGGCCAGAAGAGGTCGCCCCGGCTCCCGACCTTCGCGAGCTCTGGCACCAGCAACAGGTTGGGCAGCCGCTGAAGCTGAAGGCGACGTTCACCGACGGCGCCGAGTTCGTCGTCATGCTTCGTCAGCAGTTCGGCCAAATCCATGTGTCGACCGAACCGCTCCCGGCCGGCCTCACCGCCGCCAAGGCGACGGCCTACCTCGGTCAGCCCGTGGCCTTCATTCCCGGCCTCGTGGGGGTTCTCGTGGAGGAGCCCTTCGCCACGCTCGCGCGGCGAAACTCCCTCGCGACACAGGGGCGCTATAGCGAGATCTTTCGAAGCAGCCTGGTGCAGCTTCGGGAGCGCGATTCGGACGCCGTCGCGAAGATCAATGAATCGCTCGGTGACCTCTTCGGCATCACGGTGACGCAGATCATCTTCGACATGGACACCGACGAGCACGTCACGGTGCGCTACAAGCAGGATGGGGTTGAGTACGACGTCGTATCTTCCGGCTCGGGGCTTCAGCAGATCATCCAGGTCCTGACCTACCTGTATCTCGCGAAGCCCAAGTTCCTTCTGATCGACGAGCCAGACGCCCACCTGCACAGCAAGCTCCAGGCGAGACTCGGCGCCGTTCTGCGCCAGGTTGCCAAGGACCTGGACGCGCAGCTGTTCGTCAGCACGCATTCGGTCGATCTGGCCGACACGTTCCAGACCGACCAGGTCATGGTCGTTGATCGCGGCAAGGACAGGATCGCGGCGCTCGGGAACCAATCCGGTCTCGTTGAGCACCTCGTCGACGCGGGGGTTGTGGACGTCTCTTCGCTCTCGCGCATCCTCGCCTCGCGTCGGCTGGTTGTGATCGAGGACAAGGACCAGACGGTGCTCAAGGCGATCGACAAGACCATTGGGAGCCCTCTGTACTCATCAAGCAGCAGCAGCTACGTGCTGCCCGCGAAGGGGGTGAGCAACTTCCGGGCGATTGGTGACCTCGGGCGTGTCTTGAGTGGTCTCACGGGGACGCCGTTCGAGATTGTCTTCGTGCAGGATCGGGATGGGATGCCGGACTTCATGGAGGAGCAGTTCTTGGAGTCCCAGTCCCAGGACGGTGTGGCTCCGCGGGTGCTCGGGCGACACGAGATCGAGAGCTACCTGATCGATCCAGGACTGATCGCTGCGGCTCGAGACCGTGTTGGGTTGCCGCTGGAGGCTGCTGACGCCGAGTCGGCCATCCTCGCTGCTGCGGACGACCTGAAGGCGGAGGCGCGGCGCATGGCTCGCGAAACGGCGCGAGGCATTAACAGGCATCTTGATGACGGAAAGAAGTGGAAGGATGCGCAGCTGGAGATCGACGTGGACAGGTGGTTCGACGGCCTCGACCTCCGAAGCCTCGATGTTGTTCGGACCGTGTTCCCGGGGAAGGAACTCCTCAAGGAGACACTGAAGAGGGTGAACGACGGCGCCGCGAAGCAGGTGACACGAGGAACGCTGATCGCCGCGCTGGATGCGGGCGTCATTCCCGACACGCTGAAGGACTTCCTTTCGAAGCTTGCATGACGGGCCGGGCGGTTCTCGCGTCACGTCCGAGATCGGCACCGTGGTCTGATTGCCCTGCTACGCACGTAGTGGCACTCAGGCGGCCTTGACCTCGTCCCACACCAGCGGGGCTGCCCTCAATAGGGCGCCCAGCGCGCCCCCGCAGTACGCCCCCGCCGTAGTCGCGGCGTCCAGTAGTGCGAGCGTGTCGACCCACACGGCCGAATAGCCGCCGTCGCGACGTCGGGCCCTCGTGGCCGAACACCTTCCCGAAGTCCTGGGAAGCGTTCGGGAACGAAATTCGATCGTCGCCCGTGTCCGCGCCTCGCGTCGCGATTGGCAGCGGCGCTGCACTCGGAGCGGTCACCATCGGCGATGAAGCTGAGCAGTCCTCGCGCGCCGTCTCGGCCCGCGCGGACTTCGTTGCACGCCCAGCCTCATCCGGCCCGCCTGCTTTGCCACGAATCTCGGACCTGCCGCGCGGCCTTCTTGCTCAGGAAGCGCTCGCGGAAGCGCCGGGCTAGCTAGGTGATGCCGTTGCCCAACCCTTCGATGGCGGGAGCCAACGTATCTCCGGCCAGCTTCAGCAAGTGGACTGGCAGCGCTCGGATAGGGCCACGCAGCTGCAGCTGTTGCGCCTTTCTAGCCGACAAAGCGCCATGGGCAGTCATGTTGCGCAGAGCACACGCGAGCCGGATCTGGTCCTCCCATCCCTCGATCGAAGTCGGGGATCGTGCCCAACGCAGGAATACCTCGCGATCCCAACTGCTCAGCCCCAGGAACTCGGAGAGCCGCTCCCCGCCTGGATCATCCGGGGACCCGGAAACCCATCGCCCGAGTTGCTCTTCACCCCGAGTTGCTCCGCGGGGCATCGGAAGGCGCGGCGGCCCTGTGTGCACGAGGTGCGCTGCGCGGGAAGCCAGCTTACTCAGGTAGTCCTTCGGTCGACCGAAGCGGCCACGCAGGAACACCTCCAACCCACCCACAGCCATGACCAAACGCCACTGAAGTCCGCGAACGAAGTCGAGTCTGGAGGGGGTCTCCCGTGGGGACCCACGGCCGATCGCGGGGTTCTCGTCCTGGACGGACGCCCTCAGGAGCGCATAGCCTTTTGACATCGAGTAGAGACGATGGTCGACCGCAGAGTTGCCCTCGCCTAGCGCCGAGCCAATCGCCTCAAGCGGGGCATCGTCTCTAAGGCCGCCGCGTTCGTCCCAATACGGCTCCACGAGGCGGCACCAGGCTCCCCAAGTCTTTGTGGTCATCGCCGTAGGCTACCTCGTATGTGGTGGCTGGCGGAGGTGCCAGGCAAGAAGCCAGACCGCGTCTCGGTCCAGACAAGAGGGGCGACCTTCAACAGCGCGCCCACCGCGCCCGCGCAATCGGCACGAAGGCCTGCGCCAATGGACCAGGCTCTTCTGCGCTTCCGGCGGGGTGGGCGCTCCTGCGATCCACGCGCCCCGGTTGCGTCTTCGCCGTGAGGAGCCCGATGCTTCTGCCCCGTGTGAGCGAACCAAGCGGGCTTGTCACGCGACGGGTGTGCGCAGGCCGACAGCAGGAAGGGCGGGCCTGGCGGTGGCGTTCGCTCACCTCGGCAGGACCTGGCGCAGCTCTTCGCTCAACGCTCGGCAGGTCTCGCGCGATGATCGCTCTTCGCCTCCCCAGCGACGCGAGCGGACGTAGTAGAGGAGAAAGCGCGCCGCGTCCGGGTCGAAGCGCTCCTCGCGTGCGGCCTTCACCATCGCCCGAAGCACGAGCTCCTGGCCGTGCGCGTGGGAGGCGAGCTCGATGAAGCCTGACCCTCGACGGCCGAAGCGCGCTCCCGCTCGAACGACGGCGCCGAGGTACACGCGGGGAAACTGCCTCCTGTGCTCGATGACGCGGCAGGCGAACTCGGAGCGCTCGCTGAGCTCCTGGCTGGCCTCGTCGAGCGCCTCGATCATCCACGGGGTGACGGGGCCGCGCGCGGGCAGGGCGGTGGACGCCCGCGCGAGGAGCTTCTGGCGCTCGGCGTGGAGCGGGTTGAGCGCGTCGACGTCCCCCTCCGCTCGCGCGGACGCGATGCGCCCCTGGACAGCTCGGTACTCCTTCTCGTAGCCGAGCCATGTTTCGAGTGAGACCGGCATCGGGGTCGACGACAGCGTACATCGCTCGAATGCGCGCGGTGCTGCAGGTCGTTCGTCAACAGTGTCAGGCGACGACCGCGCCCCCGTCAGTCCAGGGACGGCTCGAGCCCGGGTCCATCACGCGAGCAAGGGACCGTCGAAGCATCAACCGCCGGCGAACTTGCGCGCGAGCGCGGGGTACTTCTCGTTCACCGACTCCTCATCCCACGGCTTGCCGGCGGGCTCGGCGGGTTGCCTCCCCTCGTAGATCGGTAGCTCGTCGTGGACGAGGCTCTCGTAGGCCTCCATCGCCGCGTACATCAGCTGCTCATTGCTGAAGTCGACACCGCGGGCGGGCTGCGAGGCGAGCGTCTCCGGATCGCGCACGGCGTCCTCGTAGACCTTCCGGCCCAGACCGATCAGCCCCGAGCGAAAGTCGATGAACCCGTCGTCGCTGCAGCCGCCTTCGATGATGTAGGCCGCTGCCCAGAGGTCCCACGTGTAAGCCGCGGCGTGGAGACGCCGGAAGATCTGGTCGAACTCTGCGACCTCCGTCGCCGGTAGCTCGGCGAGCAGCTCCACGAGGATGGCGCCCTGTTGATCGGTCGGATCCGTGCTCGACGGTTTGCATCGCGCCCGAGACGCGTCGATCAGCTCCCAGAACTTCGGTTCGTCCATGCCTGTCTCCCGATGTCGCGGCGAGCTTCGCGAGGCACGGACGAGGTGTCAACGACGGCGGAGATCGACCTCCTTCGGCATTTCGTACTACGCGATGGGCTACTCCTACTTGTCGGCTCTGCGGCCGCAGCAACGGCGACGCCACCCTCGCCGACGACGCCTACCAGTGGTCCGAGGGGCTCGCTCACTACGTCGAGGCGCACGCCGTCCGTTTGCCGGCCGAGTTCGTCGCCCACGTCCAGCAGCGGCTCGACCGCGATGAGGCCGTCGCTGTCGACCGACAGTGGTGGTGCGCGCAGGCGCCGACGGGGACAGAGCGGCACTGGCCGGAGTGGCGGGTTCGCGTCGAGAGCGTGCCGCCGGATCGCCGGGCGTTCGTCGCGCGGGAGCTGGCCTACGCGTCGGGCGGCTCCGAGCAGGAGCTGATCGCGGAGCTCGACGCGCGAGGCTCGGCCACGGTCACGGTCGCGGAGGAGTGGAACCTCGCCGCGTTGAAGTCGAGCTTCGCGGGATGCGGCGTCGAGCTGATCGTGGAGGTGCGCGAGGTCCCTGCTCCGGCCGAGCTGCTCGGCTAGGCTCGTGACGCGTCTCGCGCTCAGCGATGCGCGAGGAGGTCCGCGAGGATCCGCTCCGCTTCGGTCCAGAGGATGGCGCCGCCCGCGCCGGGTACGACGGTCCTGCGGGCGCCGGGGATGCGCGCCGCGAGCGACAGGCCGAGGTCCGGTGAGTGCACGGGGCTGGTGTCGAGCTCGCCGTACCAGAGGTGGACGGGGACGGTGATCTCGGCCGGGTCGAAGGACCAGCGCCGCATGGCGAGGAGGGTGTCGCGGGCGTAGCCGTCGGCGCCCTGGGCGAAGCCCTCCTCCATCGCGCGCCTCAGCGCCGCGTCGAAGTCGGGCTCCGAGTAGACCAGTCGGTCGGCGTCGCCGGTCATCGACCGCACCATGGCATGCAGCTGCGCGGCGTTCAGCTGCCTGAACATGGCCTCGGCGCCGTCCGGGTCGGTGGCCGCCTGCTCCACCAGCGCGCGCAGCTCATCGGGGAGGGCGGAGGCGTGGGCGGGCGCGGCGATCTCGTCGCCGCCGGAGACGATCGCGGCCGCGCTGACGTCGCCCCTCGCGGCGCAGGCGAGGGCGAACGGCGCGCCCTGGGAGAAGCCGACGATGACCGGGGACGAGAGCGCGCGCGCCCGCTGCAGCGCGACGACGTCTCCCGCCCAGTCGATCAGCTCGCGGCCGGGCGCGGGGTCGGAGTGGCCGAGGCCCGGGCGGTCGAGGCCGATGAGTCGGGCCCCGAGCCGCTCGAGCACGTCGGCGCCGAAGCCGAGGCGCGAGCTCGCGCCGGCGCCCGGGCAGAAGAGCACGGGCCTGCCGTCCGCCGGACCCCACTCGGACCACCCGAGGTGGCGCCCGCTCGGCAGCCGCGTCCGACCCCGCCGCTCCGGCTCCACGACGACGCGCGCGGTCATGTCGACTCCTGCGAAGCAGGGAGGGTGTTCGATGTAGTGGGGGAGGTCATGTTGGCTCTTCCAGCGCGGCGAACGCGCGCCTCCGATGAGGCTCGGAGCATCCGACCAGGCTCCGCGCCGACGCAAGGCCCATGCGTGCGCCCGGCCGCGTGAATCCGTGCGAGGCTCGACCGAGGGGCCGCAAAGGAGGTTCTGAGATGGGCGCGTGGGGAATGGCACCGTGGGACAACGACAGCGCCGCGGACTGGTTCGGTGATCTCTTCGAGGCCGCGCCGCTCGCTCAGTTCGTCGAAGAGACGCTGCGACGCGATGCGCGCGCCAGCCCCGACCAGGTGCGCGCGGCCGCCGCGCTGCTCGTGATGCTCGGCCGCACGTACGTCTGGCCACGCAAGGCGCTCGAGGGCCACCTCTCGCTCGCCATCGCGCAGATGAAGATCGTTCGCGAAGCGCACCAGGGAGACCCGGAGTGGGAGGCGGCGGTGGACTCCGAGCTCGCGGTGCTCGAAGCGCGCCTCGCGAACGACCCCTCCGCACCTTCGCCTCCCCGCCCGAGCGGCTGGGAGCGCTTCTGGAGCCGCTAGTCGACGCGTCGAGCCTGCCGTCCGGGCGTATGAGTCGCGCGCGGCCTCACGCCCCCTCGTCGGGGGTGAGCGCCCAGTGGCGGATCGGAGCCTCTCCGCTGACCTTCGCGCGAACGGCGTGGTCATCGACGAGGGCGAAGTAGATCCACTCGATGTCACCCGCGGATTGATGAAAGGCGAGCCCGGGCGCGCCCGCGTAGAAGCTGACCGCGCCGGGGCCCGCGTCACCCCAGGGCTCGGCGACGGGATCCCCGAAGAGCTCCAGCAGCCATGCCTCTGCTCCTGGCGCGGCTTCGCCGTTGCAGATGCCCTGCGCGGCGCCCATGACCGACTCGAAGAGGGCGGTCTGGAGCGCATGCAGTGAGAACGCCAGGCTGAGGCTGCCCGGGCGGGAGCCGACGGACACGACCGCCGGGTCGTCGCCCTCGAGACCGACCAAGAGGCGCCAGTTGTCTTGGTTCTCGACCGCGAACGTCAGCCGTCTCCCGTCGAGCACCCACCGGTCGGGCGCGACCACGTGGTTCTGGCCGAAGGCGACGCCCTCGGTCAGCGCGAGCGACTCGTACCAGCGGCGTACGGTCGGCGGCAGCGTGACGCCGAGCGACTCCGCCGAAGCGGAGACCTCGGACCGCGGGTACCCGCGCGGAGGTCGGCCATGCCACTCGAGGGCGAGCCGCTCGATGGCGCGAAAGCGCGCCTCGGGCGTCGAGGCCGACTGCAGGGTGGCCGCGAGATCACGCATGGCCGCGAGATCAGGCATGGTCGGACCATGCCCGGCGCGCACGCCAATGCGCAAGCAGCCATGCGCACGGAGCGCGCTGCTCGGGGATGATCGTGGAACACCCGGCGATGCAGTGAGGCTCGCCGCCGCCCGCCCGAGCGCAGCCCAGGTGCTCTGCCAGGTCGAGTCGCTGGCTGCTTCAATCCGCGGTGGGCGCGGCGTCTCGAGCGGTCGGCGTGGGGGCTGGTCTCTCGGTCCCGGGCGGACAGGGTGGGCCGTCTCCGCCGAAGTCGGGGTAGGTGACCTCGAGCCACAGCTCGCGGGTCACGGGGTCGAGGAGGGCGACCCAGGCCTGATGTTCCCGGCAGCCGGCCGCGTAGACGAGCCGCGACGGGCTCGGCGGGGGAGGCATGCAGCTGTCCGACAGGATCAGCAACATCGGATCGTGGCGCACGTCTTCACGGAGCGGCCGGCGCTCGGCCATGACGGCGGCGACCAGCCCCTCGTCAGCGTGGAGATGATAGCCAGTCGTCATGTCGGTGTCGGTGCAGATGTCGATCGCGGCGTACTCGGGAAGCGGGAGGCCCGTGACATCTCGTGCGAACTCGATGTCGCCATGACGCAGTCGGCACGCGCCGCCCAGTACGCAGCTCCCGCAGAGCATCCCGAGCACGGCGAGCCCGGCGAGCAGGACGCGGAGCGGAATTCCTCGCCGGTTCTCGTCGTTCTCGACTCGCTGCGGCGTCTCGTTCGTCATCACGCGTCGTCCGGGCTCGAGAAATCGGGAAAGTACATCACGTCGGTGCGCGCGACGTACTTGCGACCCGCGGTCACGACCACCCCGCGTGCGGCTGATCGTGCTCGAAGGCGAGGGCGGCGCCGCGTCCTCGACGTCGCCCTGGAGCTCGTGAAGCTGAGGCGCCAAGCCGTCCTCTCAGCTGCCCTGATAGCTGAGGAGGAGCCACCGAAGGCCGGTCACTGCGCTCGCCCACTCGGCGACGACGTCGTCGGTCATCTCGTAGAGGCCGCGTACGGACTCGATGACGGCTCGGGCTTCCTCCGCGGTGACGGGCTCGTCGCGGACGTACGCCGCGAGGTACGAGCCCAGGCCGAGAACCTCGTAGCCGAACGCGGTGCGCAGGTGCTCGGCGAGGTGGTAGTTCTCCATGGGCGTCAGGTCGCCGACGAAGTACCCGTTCGGGAGCGCGGCGATGGCCATCGATGGGTCCGTCGTCGCAATGGTCAGGCAGTCGAGCGGAGTCCCGAACGCGAGGCTCACGTCACGGTAGAGGGACAGCAGCTCGACGTCCGGGTCATCGATCGGGATGAGCTGCTGGGTGAACGTGAGCGTCGTCTCGCGCGCCTTCGCCCGCAGCCGCGGGATCCCCTCCGCCGCCCACCGCTCCGGGGTGAGCCGCCCGCGCTTCTCGTAGAGCGCCTGCTCTTCGGCGGGGAGCTGGGCCGGGTCGAGGTCGCTCAGGCCGTGCGTGTCGCGTGCATGTCCGCTCGTGTAGGCGGCTTGTCCGGCGTCATCCAGGATGAAGAGCAGCTGCGTTCCCGGCTCGGCGGCGCGGCGTGCATCCCGGAACGCGAGCAGCTCGTTCACGTCGTCCCAGGCGGTCAGCCGGAAGCCGCCAAGATCACTGGATGGGTGCGTCCCGGGCGCGCGCACGTCGACGTTCATCCGGGGAGACTACGCTGGCTGGCCGGACGCGCCCGTCACCTCGGGCCGTTCGGGGCGGGCGCGCTCCGACGCACGCGCTCGGTGAGCCTCCGGATCCAGTCGTCCGCGCGCCGCCGCTGATGGGCCGTCATCAGGTCGCCGGCCTCGCGACGGTAGCGGCGCACGAGCACCAGGGCCTCGCCGTGTCGTCCCTGCGCCTCGACGCAGAGGGCGATGTCGTGGAGGAGGAGCGCGCGGCGCGGGTAGCCGCGAAGGCGCACGTAGAGCTGCCGATAGAGGCGCTCGGCGTCGGCGTATCGGCCGCGCTCGAGCGCGAAGGCGGCGTCTTCGGCGTCGGCGCGCGAGGCCTCGAGCGCCGCGCGGGCGGTCTCGAGATCCGGCTGCCCGGCCGCCGGGTCCGGGAGCGCGAGGCCGAGCACGAGGAGCGTGATGCGGATCTTCATGCGTCCGGGGGCGGCTCGATGACGGGGAGGGGCGCGTCGACGTCGAGCTCCGGCTCGGGCGCCTCGCCCGCTCGCCGGGCCTTGAGGTACGCGCGGTGGGCGTCGAGCGGGCCCATGGCGCGGCGCAAGCGGCTGACGCTGGCCTCGTCCTCCGGGTCGAGCTCGCTCAGGAGGCTGAGGGCGTAGTCGGCGATGGCGACGCTCAGGGCCGAGAGGGACTCGCGCAGGGCGTCGGAGGAGGGGAGCTGGCTGGCGTCCCGGCCGAGGCCGAGCGCGCGGCCGTACGCCTCCTGGGCGCGGCGCAGGAAGGCGAGGTAGTCGGGGTGGAGGAGCGCGTCGAGCTCCGCCGCGTAGCCTGCGTCGATGCGCTGGAGCAGCACCTCGCTCGCCGCCCACTTGGACTGGGCGGGCAGGCGGATGAAGGCGGTCCCGTCCGGGAAGAGCTTCTGCAACAGCGTGGCCGCGCGCAGAGAGCCCTCGCTGTCGCCCAGGCGCGCCCGGCTCTCGAGCGCGAGACGCAGCCCGAGCCAGCCGTCGTCCAGGGCGGCGCCCTGCTCGCGGACCTTGGAGGGGGCGCGGCGTGCGCGTTCGATGAGCGTCTCCCGGACGCTCTCGGCCGCGGCGCGGATCCGGCGCGCGGACGCGAGGACGCGCTCGCTCGCGTCGGGGGGCACGACGGACAGCAGCGAGCCGGCGAGAAAGACGCCGCTCAGGCTGTTGAAGCGGGTGGGGCGGAGGTACGTGGCGAGGCGTCGGTGGTCCATGTGGAACCCTCTCTCGCGCCGGATCCACCGAGAGCACCGCGCTCCCCAGGTCCGTCGCGTCAGGGCTCCCATCGCGGCCACGCCCGGTCGGTTGCGTGAGATCTCGCTATTGGCTCGGCTTCTGCGCCGTCATGCCACCGCGCGCGGCGTCCGAAATGCCAGCGAGAGCGCCGCGACGCGGTGCCCGGCTATGTCGCGCCGAGGGCAGAGCGAGGGCGCTGTGGTCGGTGAGTCTGCATCGGCCGACGGGACCCGGGGCCGCTGTCACCGCCGATCTCGCGCCGCGCGCGGCGCACGAACGCCGTGATCTGCGTTCCTGCTCGGCCGACAGCGCGGCCGACGCTGTTTCCGTCGATCTCGGCCCGAGCGCAGCGCGCGAACGCCGTGACTTGCGCCGACGCCTCCGTGAGCCCGGCCGTCAACGCTGCTTCTGACGATCTCGGACTGAAAGCAGCGCTGAAGCGCCGCGATTTGCGCCGACGCCTCCGCGAGCCCGACCGTCGACGCTATTTCTGACGATCTCGGACCAAAGGCAGAGCTGGAGCGCCGCGATTTGTGTCGACGCCTCCGCGAGCCCGGCCGTCAACGCTGTTTCTGACGATCTCGAACTGAACGCAGCGCTGGAGCGCCGCGATTTGTGTCGACGGCTCTGCGAGCTTCGCTGTGGCGCGCGATTCTCGTCGGAGCGACGCGGTTTGCTTTCGCTGTGACGCTGCTTCTGGCGGTCTCGAGGCGCGCGTAGCATGAGCGCGGCGCGATTCGCCTCCACGGAAGCGCTCACGGGCTGCTCGGTGCCGGGCCGCGGCGGGGGGGCAGCGCCTCAGAAGCTCTCGCGTGGCGAGACGACGCAGACGGGGGGCTCGGCGTCAGCGCGCTCGGTCAGCTCGGGCGTGCACGCGCCCTCGTCGTCGCCGCGGCAGAAGTGGTCGACGACGCAGTCGCCATCGAACTGGCAGCCGCCGCCGGGCTGGACGAGATGGTCGCCGTCGCAAGCGGCGTCCGAGCCTTGGAGCAGGTTCGTCGCGCGGCAGCTCGCGGGCAGGACGGGGGCGCCGCAGTCGTCGAGCTCGCGCGACAGCTGGGCGAGGCAGCACCGCAGCGCGGCCGGCCGGACGGTTTCGCCTCGGGGCTGTGGCCAGCGGCGCACGGTGTCGCCGCACCAGGCCGCGATGTCGTCGGCGGCGCGGCTCCCGCACCCACACGCCGCGCGCGCGGCCGTGACGAGCGCCACCATCGGCGCGCAGAGCGCGGGCTCCAGCTCGAGCGCCGAGTCGGGCAGCCCCGCGTCCCGGCCGACGGCGCTCCCGACGGACGCAGGCAGGGGTAGCGCCGTGTGGTGGACGATGGCGCGTTGGCGGCCGGCGCGGACGGGCTCCGCCTCGGGCGAGCGCTGGGACGACGCGCCCCAGGCGACCAGGCAAAGCGCCACCGAGCCGCCAGCCGCGAAGACCCTCCTGCTTCGTGAAGACATCGCCGCGCCGATTCGCAGCGCGCGTGCCAACGCAAAGGTCGGCGGGCTCGCGCGCTCGACGTGTCTCCCCGTCCACGGGGCCGCGTTCGCCTTGCCATGGTCCGGGAGACCCGCTCGCGGCTACCCTGTCGCCTCCCGCATGATCAGGAACTGTCCCCGAACCCCCGCTCCCTCCCCGCGCCCCGTCGAGCTGCCCGATGGCGTCGAGACCCGCAGGCTCGGCGTGGCGCTCGAGTGCCCGCGCACGTGGGAGCGCCTCGAGCCCACCGAGCGGCCCGGCGTCCGGCGCTGCGGGGCGTGCCAAGAGCACGTCTACGAGAGCTGGTCCGAGGAGGAGGCGCGCGCGCACATCGAGCAGGGCCGCTGCGTCGTGCAGATGTTCATCTCGATGTCGGCCCGCGGCCGCCCCGCGGCGACGCCGAACGGTCTACAACCGCATTCGCAGTCGGCGGGAGAAGCCTCTGTCGGGGAACTGCGGAGCGTGCACGGTGACCCCCAAGCCGTCGAGGCCGAGGGGCGCGGGACCGAACCAAAGTGAAGTGTCGTCGGCGAAGACAATCTCTATGCACGCGTCGAACTCGAGGTGCGGCTCGTCGGCGCGGACATCGTCCCTACCATCCTCATAGGAGTCGGCGAAGACCAACACGTTGCGAACTGGAGAGAGCGACGGGCACTTCAGCGCCGAGAGGTTGTCGAGAAGGACTACTTTTCCATCAGGGACGACCAGCGTCGGTGAGACCAGTCCCAGGCTGATGCTCGAGTAGTCTACGAAGAAATCCGTCTCTCGGTGGCTTCCCTCCAGAACCAGAAACGCTGGGTCAGCTCCGTCGCGGAAATCGAGATAGAAATGAGGAGCGGTGACGACGCCATCGACTACGAGCAACCTGGTGGCATAGATCCACGCAAGTTTGGTACCTGGCAGTTGCTCGAGCAGTTGCAGCTCCTGTGGCTCGAGAATGCAACTAGTCATGTCGCTGCGTTGCGTGGGCGGTCAAGGGGGTGGTGCGATCATACCGCGTCGCGAACATCGCGGCGTACCGTCACGCCGGCGACGGCCTGGCTCTTTGGTACGAGGAGCTGCGCTGGCCTGGCTGGAGAGAGGAGGTCCGCGCCCTCGAACCGGACCGCGGGATCCACGTCTGGCCGCCCATGGTCATGGCCGGCCCCGACCTCGGCGAGCGGTCCCGGCGCCCCGTCCCGGTGGACGAGCTCTGGGAGACGGGCATGCAGCTCGCGGCCGAGCTGGAAGGAGTCCCGGATGGCGCGAACGTCCGGCTCGTGCTCCCGGCCGGCAACCTCGACGACGGCTAGGCATACTGCGCCCGTGGACCAAGCATTGCCGTCGGACTGGCGTGCCGTCGCAGGGGCTCGCGCGCACCCTCGCGGCGAGCTCGTGGCGTGTCCGAACGGCTGGGACGGCGAGATCGAGTGAACGCACTCCGGTACATCAAGCTCGGCATGCTCGCGCTCGGGTGCGTGTTCGGGGTCTACCTCGGCGTGCGCGATCTGCGGGTGGCGCTGTCGGAGCGGGCGCCCGCGGTCTTCGACGCGGCGAGCTTCGCCGAGCGATATGAGGGGCAGCGGTGGATCGAGGTGCGCGGGCGGGTCGCCGTGGAGCACCGCGCGGTGCGCGCGTCCCGGAGCAGCGCGCACGCGGGCCAGGGGCGCTCGTACATCACCGCGCCCGTGGTGGGGGCCGGCTGGAGCGAGGGTGAGTCGGTGCACGTGCTCGCGACGTTCGGGCCGTTCACGCGCGCAGAGCTGGAGGGGTGGCCCGAGGAGGCGGCGCGCTTGGAGGGCGCGGGTGGGATCATCCGGCCCGTGCCGCTCGACGACGCGCCCTTCGATGCGCTGACGCTGGCGGAGCCGCGAGTGGTGATCAACGTGGGGACCGCGCCCGACCTGATGACCGCGTCGCTCTTCTCGGGGTTGATGCTGCTAGGCGGGGGGCTCGCCGGGTTCCTGCTGCTCACCGGTCTGCGCGAGCTGCGCCGCGGCTCGAGATGAGAGGAGGGCTCACGGCGAACGAACGGTCGCCTCTCGAGGCCGCCAAGGCTCCCGCCCTCGCGCGATGGGCACCTCGTAGAGCACGGGGCTCCCCATATCCCGGGCGAGCCGCAGGAACCCCCACGTGGGGGCCGGCCCACGGCGGCTCGAGTCGCCGTACTCCGCCAGCGCCTCCCGCACGCAGCCCCCGACCGACACCCCTCGCAGCGCCAGCCGCAGCGCTTGCTCGGCCGTCATCTCGACACCCACGTGGGGGCGCGCCTCGTCCACCAGCCGGCGCGCCTCCTTCTCCTTGAAGCTGAGCGCCTTCAGCATCTGGAACACCTCGGCCAAGACGTGCGCCTGCTTCGGCTCCACCTTCGGTGAGCCATAGCCAGACCCATCTGGGTGCTCGAACACGAAGCCCTCGGACCAGGTGCCGCGGATGACGATCTTCCCTTCGTGCGCGATCCCGTGGTGGGTCGAGCAGAGCAGGATGAGCCGCTCGGGATCGTGGCTGCCGCCCTCGGACTTCGGGTCGCAGTGGTGCACGTCGCAGCTCGTGTTCTTGCACCCCGGGACCGCGCAAGCGCCGCCGTGTCGGCGCACTACCGCGCGGCGGACCGCCGGCGGGATCACCTGGCTGGCCCGCTCGTAGCCAGCCGAGATGTCCACCCGGCCGATGACCTGCGCGTCGCACTCCGCCATCTCGACCACCTCGGGGCCGACGGGGACCTGCTCGCCGTTCGCGTCCTGCGTGGCCGCCTTGCAGCACTCGCACACCGTCAGCGCGATCTGGTGCCGGCTCCGCGTCTCGTCCGCGCCGCCGCCGCCCGATAGCGCGCTCGAGGCGAGCAGCTCGATGAACGCGTCATCGTCGAGGTGTGTGCCGCCGCTCTCCTTGCGCAGCACGTCGCGCGCTTGCCGCAGCAGCGCGTACGCGGAGGGGGAGAGGTTCAGGGTCACGCGCTTGCGCTCGAGCTCGGGCCGCGTCGGGTCGCTCGGCCGATCCCCCGGCTTCTTGCCCGAGGTCATGCGCTCGATCTGTGACGCGGTCTTGCCGTCGGCGACCTCGAGCCACTCGGCTTCGGTCTCCGCGTCGGCCACGCGGGTCAGCTCGCGCACGGCGGAGTAGACGAGGTCGCCCGCCGCGAACGCGGCGCTCAGCTTCGGCAGCTCGTCGAGCCGCTCCGCGACGCGCACTCGCTCCTCGGTCCCTCGGCCCGAGCAGCCGAACCAGCGCTCGGCGTACTCGCGGAAGCTCGCGAAGCCGTAGAG
>JAVJQK010000125.1 GCA_040218145.1 Sandaracinaceae bacterium
GTCCGGTCACCCACCTGGCAGAGGGCGACGACCTCGGCCCTGAACTCCGGCGTGAACTTCCTTCGTTTTCTTTTCGGCATGGGACACTCCTCGCGCATCTTCGCGCCTTCGGGGGTGTCCACGGAAGCGGGGGATCCTCACGGCGGATGCGGCGGCGGAAGCGGCGGCGGAAGCGGGAGCGGAAGCGGCGGCGGAAGCGGCGGCGACAAAAAACCGCTGCCGGTCGGGGCCTACGCGGAGTATGACTTCCAGCGGGAGGTGCGCGTGTTCGTCGACCGGCCAGTAGGGATCGATCTGGGAACCACCAACAGCGAGGTGGCGTTGCTGGATCCGTCCGAGAAGGACCTCATCGTTTACGCGGATCGCTTCGGGCGCCGCACCATCCCCAGCGCCGTCTGCTGGGATCCCAAGAAAGAGGAGATCCTCGTGGGACGCGCGGCCCGCAACCGCCGAGGGCGCGAGCCCGGTCCCGTCGAGTCGATCAAGCGCAAGATGGGGCGCGACGTCTCGGTGCAGATCGGGCCGCACGAGATGTCGCCCGAGCAGATCAGCGCGAAGATCCTCGAGACGCTGCGCGAGAGCATGCGGGCGCACCTTCAGGAGCAGACGGGTGAGGTGGAGGTCCGCGTCTCGCGCGCGGTGATCACCGTGCCGGCGTACTTCGACGCGCCGCAGGTCGAGGCCACGCGCGAAGCGGGGGAGCTCGCCGGGCTCGACGTGCTCGGGATCCTCCAGGAGCCGACCGCGGCCGCCATCTACCACACCTGGAAGCGCCAGCTCGGCGACGGGAACTTCCTCGTCTACGACCTCGGCGGCGGCACCTTCGACGTGTCCATCCTGCGCTGCCTGGCCGGCGAGTATCAGGTGCTCGCCATCGACGGCGACAACTACCTCGGCGGCGACGACTTCGACCGCCGCTTCGCCGAGCACCTCCGCAAAGACCTCGTGAGCCGCGGCTACGCGCTCGCGCTCGACGTGCAGAACGACGCGGACGATCAGCTCCGCTTCCTCCGGCTCGTGCACCTCGCGCAGGGCATCAAGGAGTCGCTCTCGACGGCCGAGGTGATCCCCGTCAACGAGCATGGCGTCGTCGAGGACAAGGACGGCGAGTCGGTCGACTACGAGGGCGAGGTCGGCCGCGCCCAGTGGGAGGCGGCGGTGTCCGACCTCGTCGACACGACCCTGGAGTGTTGCCGGCGCGCGCTCGCCGACGCGGAGAAGAACGCGGGCGTCACCCTGGCCGACATCGATCACGTCGTGCTCGTCGGGGGCTCGACCCGCGTGCCCTACGTCGTGCGGCGCGTGACCGAGGAGCTCTGCGCCAAGAGCAAGAGCGCGGCGCCGCTCCAGGACGAGGTCGACACCTGCGTGGCCCTCGGGGCGGCGGTGCACGCGGCGCAGCTCGGCGGCCTGTCCCTCGGGGACGAGCACGGACGCGTCACGCTGCGCAGCCCGCTCGTCGGCCAGGGCGAGACGCTGCGGCTCGCGCTCGACGTGGACGCGGCCCCGGAAGGCGTCGACGGCGTCGCGCTCGTGGGCGCGGACGGCGGCGTGCTGGCCGAGGCGGCGCTCGAGGGCGTGCCGGCCCGCGGGCTGAAGCTGCAGGTCGCGCTGGGTCCCGACGCGACCCAGCCGGTGACCCTCGAGCTCCGGTCGGGGAGCGAGGCGAAGGCCCAGCTCGGCTTCGCGCTCTACCGGGGCGACGTCCGGCCGCGCGCGAGCTCGCTCAGCCAGCCGAGCGTCATCGCGAAGGACATCTCGGTCGAGGTGCTCCGCGCCGGGCGGCGCGAGCGGCGGGTCCTGCTCGCGAAGGGGACCGGGCTGCCGGCCGAGGCGAGCCACACCTTCTTCACCGGCGACAAGAGCGGCGCGGTGGTCCTGCGGCTGCTGCAGAATCGCTTGCCGATCAAGACGCTGATGGTCTCGGTCACCGAGGACGTCGCGGTGGGGACGCCGGTCGAGCTGACGCTGAAGTGCGACGACGCGATGCGCATCGAGGCCAAGGCCACCGTCGCGGGCCAGGAGCTCTGGGCGAACATCGAGCCGGCGCGCGAGAAGGTCCGCGGCGCGGCCGAGGTCGAGGCGCTGCTCGTGCGCGCGGAGGCGGCGTCCACCAACCTCTGGGGGCACGACGCGCACTACTACCGCCGCGAGGTCGAGCCGCTCGTGACCGGCGTCCGCGAGGTCATCGGCACCGACCCCGACAAGCTCGCCGCGCTCTGCGCGAAGCTCGAGCAGCTCCTCGAGCACTTCCAGGGCGAGTCCGAGGGCATGAGCCCGCCGATGCACCGCTTCGAGGGGGTGATGGACGCGCTGCGGCGCACCGTCTACCGCGCGGAGGGCCTCTTGCTCGGCATGGACAAGGGCGCGTGGGAGGAGCGGATCGAGGATCTGACCTCGCGCGGGTTGCACGCGTGGGAGGACTCCGACCCCGGGGGCTGGCGGCGCGTCTACAACGAGGCGCAGGCGCTGCACGAGACGGCGAGCGAGCAGGAGTTCAGCCGGCTGAAGCTCGACGATCCGGCGTACATCACGCAGCGCATGGTGGGCGCGATGGCCTACGCGAAGCGCGTCGAGCACGGCCTCGCGGACTTCGTCCCCTCCGTCAGCGCGGAGGTGAAGGACATCCAGGTGGCCGAGCGCGATCGGCTGCTGGAGACCCTGCGGCAGAAGGTGGACGCGCCGCTGCGCGAGCTCGGCGGGGACGAGCCGCTCGGCGCGCAGGAGGCGCGGCGCCGACTCGACCAGATCGTCAGCGAGCTCGACCGCATCGACGCGGCGCTCGAGAAGCTGCCGTCGCTGGGCCTCGTGACCGAGCGCGGCGGCTGAGCTTGGGCCTCCTCGACGAGCTCGCCCTCGGGGGCGTGGAGCGCCTCGAGCGAGGGCTCGGCAAGCGCGCCGCGCTGCGCGCCCTCACCCCCTTGCTCGACTCCATGCCGCAGGGGCGCGGGCGCTCGCAGGCCTTCGCCCGCGCGATGGCGCTGGCGGCCGAGCTCGGTCGGGACGAGCTCGATCCCTTGATCGCGCGCTGGGCCGAGGAGAAGTCGGCCCGACATCGTGACGCGCGCGTGTTGATCCGGGAGCTGCTCGGCGCGCACCCGGGGATGGCGCGCGCGGTCGCGGAGGCCGAGGTGCACCGCACGGCCGGGACCTACGACGAGGCGAGCGCCTGCTACGCGGCCGGGCGGTGCTGTGAGGCGACCGGCGACCCCGACGCGGCGCTCGAGCGCTACCGACGCGCGGCGCGGCGCGGCGTCGATCAACCCCGGCTCCGACGCAGCGCGGCGATGCGTGAGGTCCGCGTGCTCCTCGAGGTCGGCGATCGCGACGAGGCCGCGCGCGTCGCGGCCGGGCTCCTCCCCGCCGACGACGCGCCCGACGCCGACCGCCTGGTGCTCGCGGTGGCCGCCCTCGCCTCGCCCGGGCGCTATCGGCGCGCCGCCGCGCTGGACGTGCTCGAGCGTCTGGCCCCCACCCACCCCGCGGCCGTCGCGCACGCCGCGGCCCACCTCGACGCGCGGGCAGGGGCGCTGGATCCCATCGAGGTCGATCGCGCCCGCGCGGTGCTGGCGCTCCACCCCGACCCGGTCGCGCGCGCCATCGCGGACACCCAGCTCACGGCCATCGCCACGCTCTCTCCCGTGGCCGCGGCGCACGCCGACCCGGAGACCGAGGCGTTCCTCCCGCGGGCCCGCGCGGCGCTCGAGGGCGCGCCCGCGGGTCCACGGCCCGAGAGCCCGCGCGCGGGCGTGGCCTGGCTGGGGCTCGCGGCGTTGCACGCGGCCGACGCGCACCCGGACGAGCTGCGCCACCACCTCGAGGAGGCGGCCCGACGGCTCCGCGAGGGCGCGCGCGCGGAGCCTCCCCTGTGGACGGCCGCGCTCCGCGCCGTCGAGGTGGCGCCGCGCGCCGCCGCGGCGCTGGCCCACGCGCTGATCGAGGCGCCGGGGGCGCCGCCGCCGCGGGGATACCTGCCGCTCGCGCAGGCCCTCGAGCCCGTCGCCCCGGAGCTGTCGCGCGCCCTCCTCCGTCGGGCGGCGGCGCGACGCGAGGACGGGGCGCGCGCCGCCCTCGCGGTCCGCTTGCGGCAGGCGGGCTGGGAGGCGGCCGACGCCGGCCGACGCGACGAGGCCATCGCGCTCCTGCGCGAGGCCAAGCGCCTAGCGAGTTGATCCACTCACCTCCCGTCGCCTGCCGTCCCCCGCGATTCCTGGGCTGCGTTGCTTCCTCGGTCACGTGCTGAGAGCACGCTCCCTCGTCGCGCCTTACCCAGAAAACGCGGGAAACGGCATGCTCGGTCCGGTAAGCGGTTCAACTCTCGCAGGCCGTTGAAGTACCGAGCCCGAAGGATCTCGGAGCGCGACGGCCCGGTTCTCGGTTCGGGGCGACGAGGAAATGCTCCAGCATTTTCGAGGAGACACGGGCCGAGAGACGGGTCGTCCCGCCCGAGAGACGAGGAGC